>JBFHEW010000633.1:0-2245 GCA_041583955.1 Bacteroidia bacterium
GTTCCGGATCATTTCGTGGTCGTCTGTAATAAGTACTCGTATCATCTTATCAGTGAATTGGTCAAAGGTATCTCAACTGTTGTAACCGTGCCTTTTCCTTGGGCAGAATCAACCTCTACATGCCCTTCGAACACTTCGGCCCGTGACCAGATATTCCTTAATCCGAAGCCCTTGGAAACGCTTTTCGGATCAAATCCCACCCCATCATCCTCCACCATCAATACCAATGAGTTTCCGTGATTGATGAGTTGAATATACACGTTTGATGCGTTACCATGCCTGATGGCATTGTTCAACAACTCCTGACACATTCTGAATAAGGCCTTTTCCAATTCTGGCGAGAATCGCACATCGAGGTCTATCAGCTCCAGCGAAATGCTCAGGTCAACGGTGCTATTCCATTTTTCAACGAGGTCTTGCAGTGCCGGTCGGAGACCGAATTGCCATAGCACGTCAGGCATCAGGTTGCGAGAGATGTTCTTGACCTCCGAAATGGCAACACCGATGTTCGCCTCAAGCGCCTGAACCCTCTCTTGGATCTCCATGATCTCTTCTTGGGTTTCAATTCCAGATTTGAGATGTTGCAGGTTCAGTTTTATGGCAGTGAACAGTTGTCCAAGGCCATCGTGCAGCTCTTGCGAAACCCGCATTCGTTCGTTCTCCTGTCCTTCTATCAGCGCCTCACGATGGTGCTTTTCAAACTCCTTGTTTGACGTGATGTTCCGTGCAATGCAGATGACGGAAATCACTCTGTTCCCGTGGTAAATAGGCGAGAGTGCGAGCCCGTAAACCGAATAGCCCTGCCCATCATTCCGAACCAATCTGAGTTCGGTCTTCATGGCTTTTCCGGTGCTGAATACCTCATGGATAAGGTCCATGGCGCTACGTGCATTCTCAGGTATCATCACGTCTTCAATGGTCCTTCCTGCCCATTTACGGTCTTTAGGCAACTCTGCGTAATCGTTCACAGAAAGAATATATCCTTCAGAATTTACGGTCAGAATGAGGTCATCGGCATGCTCAAAAACCGACCGCCAGCGGGCTTCAGAAGAAGCAAGGGCTTCCTGCGCCATTTTACGGCTGGTGACATCGGTACCTACGGCCTGATAGCCAAGCAGCGTTCCGGAATTCCCGAAAAAAGCGGTCACATTCCATTCCTGCCAAATAAGGTTTCCTTCGGCATCGTAGTTACGGAGTTCCCAAACTCCCTTCGGCTCGCGGGTGCTGAGCTTTTGCATTTCACGCTCGCACTTCTCAAGTTCGGCCGGAGGGAACAACGAAGAGAAACGTGTTTCCGTGCCCGAGTCCTTGAATTCAAAGAACCTGGTGAATGCAAGGTTTTTGAAAATGACATACCCTTTCGGGTTGATGCGACAGATCATTTCAGACTGGGCCTCCACAATGCTCTGATATCGGTCCTTGATCGTATTCAGCTCGTTGGTCAACAAGTTGGTATCGGTTATATCAACGATACTGACCAACACCAACGACAGGTCTTCTTCGTGGCCTGGAAGTACATTCAAATTGAATTGCACATTAATCGTATCGCCATGGAGGTTTACGAACGAGCCTTCGGCCTGAAAGAATGTCTTTCCTTCTGCCAGCGCTACGAACTCATTGAGGAAAATAGATTCCGACTCAGGCGTGAAATTCCGATGGATCTTCTTGATGAACGCCTGCTTGTTCTGCACTCCGTACATGCTGAGGGTGGTACGGTTCACGTTCAGTACCCGTATCAGGTCAATGCATTTTTCGAGCAGTTCAGGATGGCGCTTGAGGTGCTCCCTGATGTTCTCGACCCCTGATCGTTTCAACTCATCCAGGAATGCCTTGACCTCAGAAAAATCCTCTTCCCAGAAAGAGATAGGAGCATTATCGAAAATGAACCGGTACTTGGCCTCTGAAGACCGTACTTCGGTGATATCGCGAGAGATGCCGATGAGGCCGATGATCTCTCCTTCCGGATTGCGCAATGGCGATTTGGTGGTGGAGAAATAGCTATTGCCTACCCCGAAAGTGCCTCGATTCTCGTAGGAGACCGGCTGACCGGTCTCGAACAGCATGGCATCGCTCTCAACAAATTGCTTTGCTGTTTCAAAGCCAAGAAGTTCCACATCCGTCCTTCCGATTATATCCGAAACAGCTTTACCGAAGTACCGTGCGCCTGCCTCGTTGATGGTAATGTATTTCCCATCAAGGTCTTTGGCATAGATCGAGTCGGAAGCTCCTTGGATGATGCTGTTGA
>JBFHEW010000634.1:0-2241 GCA_041583955.1 Bacteroidia bacterium
GCCGTTGGATTCCGATAAGGCAGTCTTGGTCAATTATTCGGAGAGTGATTATGGCAAAGGGTTTAACCAGATAGATATGTTGAGCGGGGTTACCATACATAACCTTGGCTACAGAGGAGAAGGAATGTTGATCGCTGTTTTTGATGCCGGCTTTCCGAATGTGGATGTCTATCCGGCATTTGATAGTCTGCGGGCAGATGGTAGGATCGTAGGCACATGGGATTTTGTCTCACGCGATAACTCCATTTATGAAGACAATCCGCATGGTATGTCAGTGCTGTCCACCATGGCAGCAAACATCCCGGGCGAATTCATCGGTACCGCACCCAAGGCAAGCTACCTTCTGCTCCGCACAGAAGAGGGAGCCACTGAAGCACCCATTGAGTTGGATTATTGGATAGCAGCAGCTGAATACGCTGACAGTGCCGGGGCCGATGTCATCAACTCATCGTTAGGGTACACCACATTCGATAATTCGCAGTACGATTTCACCTATGCTGATATGGACGGGAATACGGTTCGTGGATCGATAGGTGCTGATATTGCCGCTTCCAAAGGAATATTGGTGGTGAACAGCGCTGGTAATTCCGGCAACAAGCCATGGCAGTACATCGGTGCGCCTGCCGATGGCGATAGCGTACTTGCGATCGGAGCTGTTTCGCCAGATGGTTTCATTGCCAATTTCAGTTCCATCGGTCCTTCTGCTGATGGAGACATCAAACCGAATGTATGTGCACAGGGTCTAGCTGCTACAATTGTGGGGAGCAACGGTAGTATCACGGTGGGCAATGGTACTTCCTTTGCCGGACCCATCATGGCAGGAATGGCGGCCTGTCTGTGGCAGGCCAATCTGGATTCGGCTTCGAACATGGATGTGTTCCACGCCATTCAGGAAAGCGCTCACAAATACAGTGCTCCCGATCATCTGTACGGATATGGGATTCCGAATTTTGCAAAAGCGAACCTCATTCTTTCCGGTTTGAAGCCCACCAATGTGGATGAAAGTGAACTGTTCACCATTTTCCCCAATCCGTTTTCCGATCGGTTGACCGGCACGTTCTATTCTTCTGCCAAGCAGGATGTGGTGATACGTTTGGTTAACAGCTTGGGGCAGGAAATAAGAAGAACCGAGCAGACAGCTCAGGACTTCAGTGGGTTCAGCTTCACCTTCAGCGGGTTGCAGGGGCTCACACAAGGTCTTTACACGATTCAGATCGAATCTGATTCAGGAAAATTCTATCAGAAGCTGGTCAAGCTGAGAGACTAGAGATTCTCTTTCACGCACTCTCTGATCTTCTCTGTTTTGTGCTTTTTCATCTTCTCCACACATTCGAACAGAGGCTTTAGTGCAGTATTCGATTCGAAGGTCTTTTCTGCTTTTGCCGAAGGGAATTCGATGATGTCTGCGTTCAGATTTTCCGAGAGAAAACTGTAGCCACCCAACTCCACGTCAGATTCCTTCTCATCGCCTATCAACATGTTGAGGTGTGCAATGCCATTCTCGCAGTAAATCGCTTTTCCTTGCAAGAGCACACGATACGGTTTGCCGCTGATCACGCGGTAAAGCTGGTCACCAATGGTAAATCCCCAAACAGTGGTCACCTTCACTTTGCTTTCTTCTTTCTTCTTCACACGGAATAGAAGGTGCAATGATCCGAGGGTCCAATCGTAGCCGATGAATTCATAGAGCGATTTGCCGGTCTTGTTCTCATAATCAGTGTACGTTTCGTATACCGTTAGCGAAAAATCATCCTTCGCGAGTGTCTGGAACGAAAGGAAGATGAGTGCAAAGAAGAAGAAAAAGTATCTCATGTAATGGATAGGTTTAGGTTTCAACTGGAGGTGTACTACCAACAGACCGAAAATAAGAAAACCCTTCCCGTTTCCGAGAAGGGTTTTTTCAATTGTATACAATAGATGTTAAGCGCTCTGCGAAACTTTCGGAGCTGCAGCCATGATCTCCTCATTCGCAAGATCGGCATATTGCTCAAAATTCTTCACGAAAGAAGCGGCCAATTTCTCGGCCTTTGCATCGTAGGCGCTCTTATCGGACCATGTTCCGCGTGGGTTGAGCAGTTCCGTTGGAACATCAGGACAAGAGGTTGGCATGGCCAACCCGAAAATGCTGTCGGTATGGTATTCCACGTTGTCGAGCGTGCCGTTCATTGCTGCTGTGATCATAGCACGTGTATATTTCAACTTGATACGACTTCCTGTTCCGAAAGCACCACCAGACCAGCC
>JBFHEW010000635.1:0-2222 GCA_041583955.1 Bacteroidia bacterium
ACCCCCAGAAGTCGAGCACAATGTAATTCCCTCTCAACGATGACAGTTTGAATGGTGTACCATCGATGAGTTCCGCTTCTATCTCCGGTGCGGAGTCGCTTTGCGAATCGCTAAGACAAGACGTTAAGGAAATCAGCAGGGATAGTACCAGAATCGTTCTTTTCATCGAGACAAACTTAACGAACCGTTTTGCAACACGGACCGGACCCGGTCAGCTTGAGAAGCTATGGACTTTCGACCAACAGCAAACCCGAAAAAGGAATTCTACGTTACTTTTATATCGGAATTGGAATTGGAAACCATGGTACATCTTCCCGTAAACGAATTTAAATTCAGGGCTTGGTCTCAGAATCAAGCAGAGCGGTTCATCGCGCACATCCCCGACCTACTTGTATTTGATGCCGATTTCAGGAAATGGTCTGATTCGGGTACTGACGTGATTGTAAATCTGCAGGTTTCCGCAAGCTTGGATCAGCTACATACGATTTTGGACGGAATGAAAGACGCAGTGGTGATCAAACGCACCATCAGACCCGCTCCGGAGTTCAAACCATTTTAACTGTTCACATTCACCTTGTCCATCACTTCCGGTGGGTGCATGGTTCCGAACACGCGGTCCCAGAAAATGGTACTGAGCCCGAAGCCGCTATTCGGTTCTCGGTAATGATGAAGTAGGTGACTACGCTTTATTCGCTGGAACCACCCGAACTTGAAATTGAAGAAATGCGATGCAAAATGCATCAGATCGTAAACCATATAACCGAAAACGAACCCTGCAAAGAACCCGGCAGTCAATCCTTTGTCTTGCAGCACCAAGTAGAAACTCCAATAGAAAAGAGTTGCCAACGTAAGATTAATGGCAGGTGGCATCACCAATCTTAATGAATCGTTCGGGTAATCATGATGTATGCCATGCGCTATGTAATGAATCTTCTTACCAAGAGGCGTTGTGAACTCCTTGTGAAAGAAGAACCGATGGATGCAATATTCCATCAGCGTCCAAAATGCGTAACCAGCAAAAAAGAGACCTGCAGTCAGCATCAAACTGAGTTCAAATTGAACTAAAGCCCTGTAAAGGAAGTATCCTGTGATCGGGATGAAAAGAATAGGTACGGAACTGAAGTGTATCCTTGAAAAGAAATCAAGAATAGGATTCTCGAACATTTTCGGTGATTCGTTCCTATTTGAAACGAAGAGTCGTTTGCCTTCTGCCATGCTCCAAAGGTATGAACTCGCTCGACAGCTGACCAAAAAAAAGTCCCGACAGGTCAAACGCTGTCGGGACTTTGATTATTCGCTGGCTAAAATCAGAATTGCCTGTTGATGTACTTGGGTTCGTTTGAAGTTGGTCTGGCAGAGATGGTGGTTTTGGTCATTTCTATCCTGATCCTATTGTCACCAACCAGATCTTCAATCATAAGCGTTTCTCCAAACTCCACAGGTCGTTTGTTACTTGCTCTTTCCTCGTAGAAACCATTCGGATTACAAATGAGCATCAGATAGGTATCAGCTCCAGGGTATCCGGCTTGACCATTTGCCCCTCCTGGCCCTCCGGCATTCCTGAAAATCCTGTAGGTGCCATACCAGTATTCGTATGGATTGATGAAATACTCAAACTCGAACACACCAGCATTGGTAGGATAGAATGAACCCAAAATCGGATTGTTCGGAATGCTAGGGTTGTTGTCCCAATAACTATACGGAAGAGCATAGTCGTAATCCACTCCGAAAAACGCGTCTCCCGGTCTTCCGTCAGGACCTGGCACTGGGTCTACTACAAATACACAACTTGACAGAAGAAATGAGAACCCTACAGCGATAGATGCAATTTTGAATAAGCTTTTCATGACAATGGTATTTTGGTATGGCCATGAAAAACCAAACGGTGTGCCACTTTCATAAACACCACAGGCTAACAGGAATACCTGAACACCACAAACCATTCACTATCAATGACTTAGGTCAATTAAAATAATTGAAAACAGATGCATCTCCTCCTCTACTCGCAGAAACGCTTTATCACGTTATAGGAGTCTGTAAGACCAAGTTCACCTGCCAGGCTCATATCCTCACATCCTTTCGTGACCTTACCCAACAGAATACGTATCAATCCTCGGTTATAGTTGGCCTCAATGAAATTCCCTCCCGAAGAGGCTGCCAGTCCGAATTGCGTTTCGGCCTCTTCATAGCGCTCGGCAGAAGTCAACAGGTGTCCTAAGTTA
>JBFHEW010000636.1:0-2222 GCA_041583955.1 Bacteroidia bacterium
GTTGTGGTTATACGGAATTGGCGCACGGGTCATTGCGGTGAATGCCGTGCAACGAAAAGGGGCGTCCCTTTCGGAAACGCCCCCTATCAACCAACCTATCCCCATATTCTTTACAGACCAAACCCGTAGTAGGCTGTCAATCCGTTCGGATAGACTCCCTCTATTAACACGCCTCCTTCCTTCTTGTTCAGAGCGCTCATTACATCTTTTGATGTTTCAACGGCTCGTCTGTCCACTCTGGTGATAATGAATCCTTCCTTGATGCCGGCACCTTTCAGTTTGCCGTTGCTAAGGTTCTTTACTTGCAATCCATGCTTCAAACCAAGTCGTTGCAATTGTTCGGCAGATGCTGGCTGCAGGTCGGCACCCAATTGCACCAGTACATCTGCTTCTTTTGAGATGACCTCCGTATCCCCGTTCTTGTTCCTGAGTTCGACATCGAATTTTCTCAATTGCCCATCGCGCAGCACCGTGACCTGTGTCATATCGCCTGGGCGGTAAGAGCCTATCTTTTCCTGCAACTCAGGCACATTCTTCACTTTCACGGCATCGATTGCCACAATGATATCCCCTTCACGTATTCCGGCATCATACGCAGCACCGTTCTTGGAAAGACCTTGAACATAGGCTCCCTCAGAAACGCTCAAGCCTTTCTCTGTGGCGATCTTCCCGTTCAGGTCGCGGATACTGACACCTATGAAAGCGCGTTGTACCGTACCGAATTCGAGAATGTCATCCACCACTTTTCGGGCAATATTCACCGGAACAGCGAACGAATATCCTGCATAGCTACCAGTGGTAGATGCGATGGCCGTATTGATGCCGATGAGTTCGCCACGCGTGTTCACCAAGGCTCCGCCACTGTTTCCGGGATTGACGGCCGCATCGGTCTGAATAAAGCTTTCGATGGCAAATTCTTCACGTAGGATGTTGATGTTACGTCCTTTCGCACTTACAATCCCTGCTGTTACGGTTGAGTTGAGGTTGAACGGATTTCCTACGGCCAAGACCCACTCGCCCACCTGCACGTTCTCCGAGTTTCCGTATGGAATGTAAGCCAGATTCTGCTCGTCTATCTTCAACAGGGCAAGGTCTGTATTCGGGTCGGTACCAAGAACCTGAGCCTTATAGCTTCGCTGATCGTTAAGTACAACTTCCACCTCATCAGCATTGCTCACCACGTGGTTGTTGGTCAGTATGTAACCATCGCCCGAAATGATGACGCCTGAACCGCTTCCCTGTTGGGTTTGGGGCTGCATTCCCTGATCGAAGAAGAATTGGTAAAAAGGGTTGGAGCTGCGGTATCCGCTTCGCATCACCTTGGTCTTTATATGCACTACCGAATGGATGGAGTTGTTGGCAGCTTCCACAAAATTCACGCTTCCCTCGGGTGCAGCCAAAGGGTAATTGACGCGCTGAACAGGCGGAGTGTATATTTGCTCCACCAATTGTCCGTTCTTGTTATCCAGATATGTGTAAGTCCCTACCGAAACAATCGCTCCTGTGAGGGCCGCCACTATCAATCCTGTTATGTTTTTCATTGCTGCTTCGATTTTGATTTAACTTTGGTTTCTGTTCTCGTTTGTTCGAGCTTACATCAAATTTAACGCCAGCGGAATCTGATCGTTGTCTTCCCTTTTCTAAAAAATGTTAATCACTTTCAGTAAATACCACGGCACAGGGAATGACTTCATTCTCATTGATAACCGTGAGATGCGGCTCCAGCTTTCGCAAAGACAGATTGCCGAACTCTGTGACCGAAGATTCGGGATCGGTGCAGACGGACTCATTCTGGTAGAGATGGAACAACGCACGGTTCGTATGGTTTATTTCAACTCGGACGGTGCCCCTAGCAGCATGTGCGGAAATGGCGGCCGCTGTTTTGTTACTTTCTGTCAGAGGCTTGAAATTCTGTCAGACCAAGGTGAATTTTTGGCGGTTGACGGGATGCATGCATTCAGAATGGAGGGGGACGAGGTGAGTCTGCAAATGGGCGATGTGAACAGCATTGAACACCTTGATGAAGCTGTTTTCCTCAACACCGGATCACCTCATTATGTCACCATGGTGGATGAGGTTTTGGACATCGACCTTGTGAAAGATGCCCGGAAGGTGCGTTACAACGAACGGTTTTCTGCCGAAGGAACCAATGTGAATTTCGTTGAAATGATGGATGGTGTCACCCACATCAGAACGTACGAGCGCGGGGTAGAAGACGAAAC
>JBFHEW010000637.1:0-2220 GCA_041583955.1 Bacteroidia bacterium
CGACATCAAAGGCATCAGCTACAAGAGTTCGCAGCAGTTGCTGTGGAAATTCCGTTCGGTAAAGAAGATCAAGGAAGCCTCCGAGGCTGAACTGGCCGAAGCGGTTGGCAAGGCCAAGGCGAGGATCGTTTTTGAGCATTTCCACAGGACTTAGACCTGTAATAATGGGCTATAATTTGGTTTTCAATTGAAGTTTCGTTGTTGGTTCTTTGTCCTAAATCCAGCAATCATGAAGCGTCTGCCTATTCTGATAACGGCTATTGTTTTACTCCAATCAGCCAGTGCATTAGCACAACTTTCTTTCCAAATCAAACGAATTGAGGGTCATGGTAACATGGCGCGCAATTTGGAGTTTGTAGATGGTTTACACGATTCCCTTTTCGTTTCTACGGCAAATCGCATTTATCAGCCGCTATACGATTTCAATAAAGGACCGATAAGGGTTGAAGTAACGAATCCTGCATTAGTTCCAGCAGGTGAAATCCGAGTAGCACTTGATGGTGTTGTCCCTACTTCCGAATGGAAAATGTACGTAATGGGCGGAAACGATACTGTTTATTCCTCGTCAACCATTAGTGTTGGTGACGAGCAATTGGTTCCTCAATGGGGGTTATTGGTTCAAGTGAAACAAGTTGACAACTGGACCGGAGATTGTGATTTTATTCTAGACTGTTCGTTAGAGCAGCAGCCCAATCCGTGGCTACGATTTTTCATGGATACAGATGAGTTTAATTATTCTAACTGGATACGTGCTGGAATGATGCAAGATCAAAATGACCCTAGCTTTTCAGATTATGCAGGAGATTATGATGAGTGTTTCGAGAACATTCTCGAAGGGACTTGGGCTCCTTGGAAATTGACAAGCCATGCTGATAGCATGGCATCACCATCTTGGGACAAATTCAAGTCACTAAACGACATTGAGAATACGCATTCAGTTGACCTTATCATTACTCCTGACCAATCCCGTTGGACAAGATGCCCAGTAGTTGAAATTGCTGATGACTACTTGCCATCGGTTGGTGGTGCAGAGCGATTTAACCTGCGTATGTCTGCATCTGTTGATCAGAATGGGAGTCCCGATGGCTCTGGAACGTTAGGGATGAGTTGGTTTCCAGGTTACGCTGTCAATGTTGAAACTGGAGAGCGTTTGAATATGGCATTTGGTGAGAATTCTTGGCTACAAGCCGACAATGGAGCCGACATGATTTGGAATCCAACTTCAACCATTGAATCCCAAACAGGAGAACCGATTCTTGGTGGAGGACATTACATTTATATTTTCGGACACAATGGCAATGCTCCGAATGACGATGTACCATTGTACGATGAAGGTGAATTTATCTTTCAAAAGCTCAGCGAAAACAATTATAGCCCAGGAGACCCTTCTAAAAGGAGGGTTTATAAAGACGCTATGTGGGTGGGAATTCCTTTGTTGGAATCTGGACATAACTTGCTAGAATCAGACGTAAGGATCAAACTTCGAGTTCGAAAACCATATGTAGATTACCAATGCCTGGACAACATCATCAATCAAACGCACCCTATTTACTCATTTGAGACAAGTGCTATTAGCACTGCAATTGATGAGAGCTTAAGTGACGAGCCTTTGCTTATCTACCCCAACCCCGCCACAACCAACCTTACCATAGAAAGCCGCACACCGCTTGCGCAGGTTTGGGTGAGGGATGTGGCTGGTAGAGCGGTTTTGCCTACCCTTCCGCTGCGCTCAGGGTACGGCAACGTTGATGTCAGCAGCCTGCCCAGCGGCATCTATCTGCTAGAGGCGCTTACCAAGAACGGCCAGCGCTCGGTGCAGAAGGTGGTGGTGGAGTAGTTTTTTCTATCCAATTATCAAAACCGTCTTGTGCAATACTCGTTGAATCACCTTCATCCGTGGCACGATCTTCGTTCTACCTTCGAAAAAACTAACGCCATGTCACGCATCCTAACTTTTCTTTTTATCTCTTTTCTCTTTATCTCTTCCTCGCAGGCGCAGCACACCGTCATCATGAAAGACGGTACACAGAAGAAAGGCGAAGTGAAATCCATCTCGGGGCCAACCCTCACGCTTTTCAATGTAGGTCGTCCGGTAGACATACTTGTTTCAGACATCCGCACCATTCATTTCTATGACGAAGCCGCCAAAGATGCTGCCCCTGCCGCTAGCAACAGAAAGGAATTCAAGAACGGATTCGACAAGATCGAATACATCATGGA
>JBFHEW010000638.1:0-2220 GCA_041583955.1 Bacteroidia bacterium
AATGGACGAATTTCTTCGCTCCACAAAACCGGGGTCTGATCCTTTCTCTACCGAACTGAGGAGTATGCCAACTTGTGGACCTATTTCGATGCTCATGTTCTTGATACCGTACCAGCGGTAGAGTACTGGAATCTCCAACATATTGTAGTTGTAAAGAATAAATGTGTTGTTGTTCTTGACCGTTGGGGCTTGCCTGCTGCCCTTCTGAATGAACGAGAGTTCGAACTGGAGCGTTGAGCGCGGAGTGAAACGGTAGTCGGTGAAAGCGCCTCCCCATCCGCCAACCTTATTGAAGCCACCAATGCCGTCACCAGTGATCTGGGTGGTACTTATTCCGCCATAAAGGCCACCACCGAAGCCTTGGCCCAGTGTCATGAGAGGTAGGAAGGAAAGAAGTAGAACAACGAACCGCATGTGCGGTAAAATTAATGTTCTATCACTGGACGGTACTCTGCCTGTATCACTTGTTTTGTATCGTCCCTGAAAATGAAAGCAACCACGTTGCAGTGGTGATCAACGAAATTCGGGTCAATGACAAGTGATTTCGTTGTTGTTTCGGTAAAACCAGCGGCCATCGGTGCGCCTCCGTTCACTGGATCGCCCCAAGCACCATTGAAGCCAGCCCTCAGGGTGTGCATGTGAACGTAGTCTGAGATTTTTGGAGGGTTGAAGCGATTATCAGACTGCCAATCGACAATACTATCTTCAGAAAGCAGCACCACAAGTCTGTATGGCGCAGCGTTCATGTCCTCTAATGCACTTACTTTGAGTTCTGCGGTTGCCAAGCGCGTACCTTCATTGTAGTTCACACTCAGATCGATCAACGCCTCTGGCGGTTGCGCAAGAATGCCCGCAACGTGACCTTCCCAAGAATTATATAGCTGCGAGAACGCACCTTGGAACTGCCTTCGGTTAACCATTCCATTGGGAAGAAACAGTCCTGTGCCGAACTCGCTCTCGTAAATGTTGCCTATTGGTGTTCTGAAATCAGTGGAGAAACTTCCATCGGGGTTGTTCTGGGGTTCGGCAAAGGTCTGGCTTACATGCACGGCAAGTGGAACAACACGTGCTCCATAAAGACATTGGATACGCTTGAGTTCTTCAGCCGCCTGCGGACAGTTTGAACAGCGGAAACCCGTGTAATCTTCCAGCAGCACCGTTCGCACACTGTCGTATCTGCAATGGCAATCATCAATGAGTGCCAACGGGTCGTAGTTGGTAGCCGTGGAATCGGTGCAGCCACGGAGAATGGAGGGGTCGAATTCGCAGTTTCCGTCATCAAGCGTAGCGTCAGGGTCGAAATTCAGTGCCAACGGGTTGGTGCAGCCGTAGCGCGGAGGACTTACCTTATCACAGGAAGTAATGACCAGAGCGAGGCATAGGAGGGATAGTATGTAACGCTTCATTTGCATTTAGAAACTCGTTAGGATACTCAACGCCACACCGTTGGATGCCGGCACGTTTCTGCATACACCACCAACACAGAAGATACCCGCGCGTTGCCTTCCGTACGATAAGCTGATGCGTGTTGCATCTTTAATATAACCCACCTGCACCGTTGGGTAGAAAATACGCTGGGAAGGCAGGGGATTGGAGTAGTTGTACTGACCTACGAATGCCATGAAAAAGTGAGGCGACCAAGTGTATTCCACGATCAACGCTGCCCAATCTTTGAAATGCTGTTTTGTGAACAACCCTTGAAGTTCCCACCGGATGGCATGCTTGGAATTGATCTTATGGGTCATCTCCAGGATTGCTATGTTGGCCTTCACGGGCTCTGCACCGGTGAGACCCTGCACAACTTCAATGTCAAAGATAAGGTTGAGATATTTCGCAGAGATCTTGTGGTTCTTGTTGAGTTTTCTGCTTATCTCGAAGTTCAGGTCTTGGAAATAGAGTCGGCCAAGTTCGAAAAAGTTGGTCGTGTAGCCCGTTCCATTCTCATTGATCATCTGGTTGAGGCCGTGAATACGCGAGAAATTTGCTGCAACGGTCATTCCGTATTTGCCACCTATCAATGATTTTCGTGGGAAGTTGTAGCTGACATCAGCCTGCATTGCCCACTCGCCATTGGGTTGCGTGGCGTACGGATAAAGACTGGCGGCAAGCAGGTAAGTATGCTGGTTGGTCAAGGCGGGCAGAAAGTTGATATTGAGGTCGAAAAGCGTGGCGTTTCTATCAGACCGGAAGTTCATGTTATCTGTCCTCTTGGCGCTCACC
>JBFHEW010000639.1:0-2219 GCA_041583955.1 Bacteroidia bacterium
AGCAGGCTTTGGGCGTCAATGGCAAGGCCGTGCAATAGGGCGTGGGCAAAATAGAGACACCACGCCAGAAGGGTAACTACATTGAATGAGATGAGCCAGATCTGTTTCATTCCAGTTTTGATTATCGATGGTCAATCATTGAGCTAAATCCACTTAAACCGATCATTTTCTTCTGATGATGCCGGCCCAACCACCGCCTTCGGCCAACGAAATGATGTATTTCATGCCAGAAGTGACGGTTTCCTCCTTGAAATACTCATAGTTGGTTCCGTCCACACGGGTATTCTCGCCATCGCGCCAAAGCTCCATTTCAAACTGGCCGTTTCCGAGAAAGGATAGGTCGATACTGATGGTCTGTCCTAAGGAACCGGTCATGGCACCTACATACCACATATCTCCTTTCCTACGCGCAAGCACAATATGCTCACCCATTTTGGCATCAAGCACAATGGTCTCATCCCATGTGGTGGGCACGGCACTGAGGAAACGCATGCATTCCGGCTCCTTCTCGTAGGCCGTGGGCGCATCGGCCAGCATCTGTAGCGGGCTTTCAAATATCACATACTTGGCCAGTTCGTGGCAGCGGGTGCCTTGGCTTTTGGGGTGCTTGAAATTCATGCGGTGCTTCTTCGGGTTGCTGATGTTCTTCATGGCCCCCGGAGTGTAATCCATTGGTCCCGCCAACATGCGGGTGAATGGTAGCGTTACATCGTGGTCAACCGTAAGCGCGCTGCTCCATTTGTTCCACTCAAGACCGCGCACGCCCTCGTAGGTCAATACGTTTGGGTAGGTGCGCTGCAATCCTTTCGGGCAGTGGCTTCCATGGAAATCAACCAGCATCAATCGGTTGGCTGCTTCCTGTGCCACGCGCTCGTAGAACCGGGTCATCACCTGATCGGAACGCATCATGAAATCGACCTTGATTCCAGCAACACCCCATTCCGAGAATTGTTGGAATGCTTCAGCGAATTGTTCGTCCAATGTGCGCCAGGCCATCCAAAGTATCACGCCCACATTCTTCTTTCCTGCATACTCAATGAGTTCGGGCATATCGATCTCTTTCTTCACCTTGGTAAGGTCGCCCAGTTTATACCAGCCTTCGTCCATGATGATGTATTGCAATCCGTTGGCAGCAGCGAAATCGATGTAATACTTGTAGGTCTGCGTGTTAAGTCCGGGCTTGAAATCAACTCCTTCCAATTGCAAGGCATTCCACCAGTCCCAAGCTACTTTTCCGGGCTGTATCCATTCCGTAAGGGCAAGTTTCGACTCTGCCGCCAAAAGCCACGGAAGCTGCGTTGCCATTAGTTCTTCTTCATCATCGGCAATGCAGAACACACGCCACGGAAATGTGCGGTTACCTTCGGTCCGGGCGATCCAATCGTTCTTGAAGCTTGCCATGGAATAGCGGTCAAAGGCTTTGAATTCGGATGCCGGATGAGGCGGATGAACGCCCGTGTAGCCACCGGTTCCGTCCGTTTTAAGATACATTCCCGGATAATCGTGCAGGTCGGTTTCGGTGTAAAGCAGAAAAGGACCGTTATCCCACTTCCAAAGTACGGGCAAACTGGCCATGCTTCCTTTTTTCAACTCCATACTTGCCGATGGCGCGTATTCGCGCTCGTTGTGCGAGTAGAAACTGGTCTCTTTCGGGAACCAAACGTTCGGGTTGGTGGTCAGTTCAAACCCCATCGATTCTTCTGTAATGGTCAGTTCCTGATCGAACTCGGTACGCAGTCGATAAGCGAATCCATCGTTGAAACAGCGGAAATCAATGCCCAGGCCGCTCTGGAAATCGAGCGTTAGCTGATTGTAATGCTCTGTGATCTGTGACGAACGGGTGGAGACGATGGGCTTAACGGTCCTGTTTACAGTAGATGTGGCGGTTTCGGGGCTGTACTCCTTGTAGCCCAGTTTGTTCTTCTTGCCAATGGTGAGGCCTATGGGTTTACCGTGAGCAATGAGTCTGCTTCCGTGATATACGCGGTAAATGGTATTGGCGCTTACAACCACCTCAAGCCTTATGCTTCCATCGGGCGATTGAAGAAGGAATTCCTGTGCAGATAGGTTTGAAATGTAAAAGCTCAGCAGGAATGAAACGGTAAGAAACCTCATGTGTGTTGAATTTAGCTGCCAAGTTGCCTAAATGTTACGACCTGCACCAATCTGATTCTGTTAAAGTTTTCAATATAAGGTAACAATAACAGTGACTGCTGGCC
>JBFHEW010000640.1:0-2218 GCA_041583955.1 Bacteroidia bacterium
GCGTTAAGTTCTACTGGGCCGTAGACACGGAATTGGTGGATACCTTCAAAAGCCGGTTACTGAATGAAGGTTACGTGTTGCACGAACTCGGTTTAAGAAAGGATAGCTTGGAGTTGAGTCTGAAGCCGTTGCCTTCGGGAAAATCAACGCTTTTCATCGCCTCTATTTCCGCTGCACTCGCAGGTGATCGGGATCCATCTGGAAGACCGGTCGTTGTCAGGACCACGAAGGTTGTCGAAAACGAACCCACGCCCCTTTTGCAGCAGGCCATCATGGACGAAGACAAGAACGGACCAAAACAGAAAAAAGCCAAAGACCCCAAGCGCCATTGGGTAGGCAAAAAGGAAGGCGAATTGCGGGTGCTTGGATGGGAAAAATAGCCCATCAATACTGGTTTTGTAACGCTCATTGCCGAAAAGGAAATGCAACACTATTGTGAGGTTTACGTTATCCTGATATTATCCTAGTTTCGTGACATGAAGAATTTCCTAGTAATGGTAGCGCTTCTTTTAAGCGTGAATGCATATTCCCAAGAGGGTAGTGGCACATTGGAGTGGCATACCGATATGATCACAGCTGTGGATAAGGCCATTGCAGAAAAAAAGCCGTTGTTCCTGTTTTTTACCGGAAGCGATTGGTGCGGATGGTGTAAACGGTTGCAGGCAGAGGTCTTCTTTAAGCCTGAATTTGAAAAATGGGCCAAAGAGAATGTGGTGTTGTTCGAGTTGGACTTTCCAAGAAGAACGGCCCAGCCGGAGGAGCTTAGGCAACAGAACATGAACATCCAGCGCATGTTTGAAGTGAGAGGTTATCCGACCATCTGGTTTGTAACACCTACGAAAAACGGAACCGAGATCGGTTTTGGCAAGATCGGAAGCACAGGATATGTGAATGGTGGTCCCCAAGCGTGGATAGCAGAGGCTGAACGGATTCTAGCCTCGCAACCCTAACACCCGACCGTTAAGCATAGAACGGTATTCGGCTGAAAACAGGTTGTCGTGTCAAAAGATAGTAGGAAGAAGATCATGAGTGGATCAAAGCGAAAGAAGAAGGAAGCGATCGTTCCGGATTACGGTGGGCCATATGTTGCCCCAAAGTCAGAGTATTTTAAGGAGAAGGAGGCGTTTGATGAGGCGGTAGGTTTGGATTTCATCACGCATGCGAACGAAACGACCCGAAAAGGGCAGAAGTTCATTG
Source organism: Bacteroidia bacterium (assembly GCA_041583955.1). Lineage (GTDB taxonomy): Bacteria > Bacteroidota > Bacteroidia > UBA10329 > UBA10329 > UBA10329. The sequence goes on from JBFHEW010000640.1 coordinate 1,198, forward strand.
CAGCACTCAGCCATGGTACGTCACCTTCTGGGGCATACCAATACATATTGGATCATTGGGATAAACTGAGCAAACCTGAACTGCTCCGTTTCACTTTCGTCAATTCTAAACTGAAGCGCCAACGTGGATTGGTAGGTGTTACCGATGCAGTCGGATTTCTCAAGTCTCTACTTGCTTCGGGGCGCATTTCAAAGGATCAGATCCTCGGTCGTAGCCTTAACCGCGACAATATGGAGGAGTACTGTGCCGAAATGAATAAGAAGTTGGCAAAGTATCTCGCAGAGAATAACAAGGAAGGGGTGGATTACATGTTCGTAGCAACCGATTCTGCAGGAAGGGTTGCTGGCGTTACTCGCTATTCCAATGCTTTTCAAGTGGAAGATATCGGATGCGTGGTGCATGACAGATCCGAAAAGGAATTGACACTCACACCTGCGTTCATCCTTAAAAGTAGTCGCATCGCGTTTCTTGCCACCAAAGCAGATAAGCGAAGAGCCTTGGCGTGGTTGTATTACAGATGGGGCAAATTTGACGAGAGCCCTAGCTTTCTTCGTTTCATCGAGAACTCCGAAAAACGCCTCAAAGTATTCATAGACGACAAGGCGCTTACTTGGCCACAACTGGAAATTGAGCGTGAAACGCCCTACGGTGTCAGTAACATCAAGATCGATCTACCGAAACCTTACAGCTATTTTGCCAAGAGCAAGAAACCTGTGGTACTGCTCATCCATGGTTTCCTCGGGTTGAACTCGTATGATGGTCTGCTCACAGCAATTCCTACCAAGAAATACCTGGCCGCAGCCATGCACTACGGTTCAGTTCCTAACGATCTGCCGGTGAATGAATATTCGAAACACATCGTCAAGAATATTGATGCGGTGGTACAGCATTTCGGAGACCTTGGCCACCCGGTTTACATCTTCGATCATTCCATGGGAAACATCTATTTCCTGATGATGGAGCGCGATTTCGATAGTCTACCGGGAATTAGCAAGTACCTGAAAGGGCGAATTGGCGCCAA
>JBFHEW010000641.1:0-2217 GCA_041583955.1 Bacteroidia bacterium
ATAGACGATTCCCACATGAAGACCGGAGACAGCCAAGACATGCGTAGCGCCCGCGCCTGCATAGGCTGCCATAAGATCCTTATCAAGCTCTGTCCTATGCCCAAGGATAAGAGCAGATGCCACGGCCAACTCCTGCCCATCCAGACCCGCGTCCTTTAACTTTTGGATCAACATGGACCTGACACCCGAAAACCATCCAATCACGCCCGGTGTTCCGTTTGATACACGCATCCAATCTTCGGACTTGACATACCCGCGATGTGCAACATCATGAAATCGTAGATACCGCGGATAATTGAATTCGTTCGGATTCCCTGTTTCCGTGACCCGTTGAAGTCGTGTCCATAGAATAAGTTCTTCGTTGTACTTGAGCATGGTGGACATAGAATCGCGCTCAAAGTAGAGTAATGCCCTGCCATGGGCAGTTCTATCGTTCTTTACCAGATCAGCAACCACCTTCACAGAATTCCCTTTTACCTGTGGATCTTCTGCAACGACAGCAAGGAATACATTCCCGGCAGTGTCCAATTCATCCTCATTGAGAGCATCGCGGAATAAGTAGCTCGACACGGATACTGTCAACATCCCTCCCAAAAGGAACAGCAACGGGTTCAAAACCAGCCCGAACAGATGCGTACTCCGTTTTTTGGCGTGCACCACTAACAGGACTACGACCAAAATGATCGCTACTAACGAGACGCCTACCGTAAGTACTATTGTCCAATCAAGATTCTCAAGTAGGAACGCAAAGGCAATGACACCCATGGCGAACGGGAGAATCAAACGCAGCATGGGAAAAGCGTTCCAAGCCTTCATCGTGCCTCAAATTGATTGTTATGAAGATAATGAAACTTGTTTCGATAATTAACAACGGTCTGATGAAAACTGCGAAGTTCTCCGAACTATCCTGCACTGACTCTAGCGTAATTTGCACTGAATGCATTTCTCATTGGCAGATAGCGAGGTTCGAGCACTCATTCAGTTGCTGGATGATCCGGATGAAACTGTTTACAGAAACGTAAGCGACAGACTGGTCTCGTTCGGTAAAAACGTGATTCCTCATTTGGAGACCGAGTGGGAGGTGAACGCTCAGAACGCCATCCAGGCACGTATTGAAGACATCATTCATCAGATAGAATTCGAGATAGGAAAACAGGCCCTTGTAGAATGGACATCTGCCGGTGCCCATGATGTGTTCGAAGGAGCCATCAAAGCCTCAATGTTTCAGTATCCTGATCAGCCAATAGACCTGATGTTCGCCAAACTGGAGATACTGCGCAAGGATGTCTGGCTGGAATTGAACGACAATCTCACCTCATTGGAGAAGATCCGAGTACTGAACCATATCTTATATGACGTTCATCATTTCGGCCCACACCTGAAGTACCATTCGTCAGACCAAAGTTGGTTCGTTTCAAATGTTCTGGCCAGTCAGAAAGGAAGCCCAACAACCATGGCCATCATCTATAAGGCCATTGCCGATCGCCTAGAGCTGCCTGTGGTGGGAATCGATCTTCCTGATCATTTCATTCTAGGATACCAAGACGTATATCATCATACCTCCAACGAACTGCTGTTCTACATTAATCCGTTCAGTAAGGGTGCGGTTTTCGGAAAAAGCGAACTTGAACGATACATTGCCAAAATGGACATTGGCCTAAGCATTGAGGAACTGAGACCGATCTCGAACCGACAGATAATTGCCCGATTACTGACAGACCTTAATCAATGCTATAAGAAGCTGGGCAAATACAGAAAAATGGAAGAGGTCAATCAACTTTTGAGCGTTCTCTGACCTACAATATCTTTGGCGCTACTCCGTATTGAACACGGAACAACCAACATGAACAACAAAGCCATTTTCAAGGACTGGTGCAGGTCACACCCTGAGATTCCGTTGTTCCTTCAATATGATTGGATGGAAACTGTGGCAAAACCTGAACAGTGGGATGTCGTCTTGGTAGGCACAGAAGACTCGGTCTTGGCGTTCATGCCATACTTCAAGAAGCGAAAACTTCAGTTCGACATCATCACGGTTCCGCCTCTAACACCATACATTGGCCCATGGATCCATTACCCTGAAGGTCAGAAGGAAGCAACACGCATTTCATTCGAGAAAAAGATGATGGAGCAACTCATCCATCAGCTTCCGAAAACCGACAGGTTCATTCAGTATTTCCATCCGGAGATAACCAATTGGCTACCATTCCATTGGAA
>JBFHEW010000642.1:0-2198 GCA_041583955.1 Bacteroidia bacterium
CCTTTGTTGGTAGACCATTTTCTTGGAATGATCTGTGACGAGCAGGGAGTTGCCAAGAAGGCGATTGAGGCCGATGCCATGAAGGAATTGCAGGATTACAACTGGACAGGTAACATCCGTGAGTTGCGCAACGTGGTGGAAAGGTTGGTCATACTATCAGGAAAGACCATTACCAAGAAGGATGTGGAGCAGTTCGTGAAGCTCTGATCAGAACAACCGCCAGGTCTTCGTTATCCCGTTGCTTCTCATCCGCATCAATTTCACGCCAGAATGAGTTGGTTTGTCCAATGTCAAAGATACGTTTGCGCGCACGGTGCCGAAAGATTGAGTATGAATGATACGGCCTGAAAGATCGAACCACTCAAATTCAACTCCGTAAAGGGTTTTGTTGCTCAGGAACACTATACCATTCAACGAAGCTGTGACCATTACTTCCGGCTCAACAAGTCCCGTTATCTGAACGGTGATGCTGTTGCTGAGAACAGGACAGCTACCAAGATTTACGGTTCCTACCTGATAGGTGCCTCCCTGAGAATACACAAACGTTTGCTGGTCGGCATTAGGAATCTCGTTTCCATTCACATACCATTGATAATTGGATTGATTGTCACTTTCCAGTGTGCCATTGTTCTCAACGATCACAGGTGCTTCGTTGGCACATACCGCATTGATGGTTCCGAGGTCTGTCTCGGTACTCAACGTGGTCTGGAAATCATCCCACGCATCGCAATCGTCTTTCAGAAAATAGTTGAACCAAGGTCGACAGACAGCGTAGGTCACCTGGCGTTGTTGTTCTGCACCCAAGCTACCCGGAGACAACTCCCCTAAGTTGCACGTCACCGTGTTTGACGCATAATGGCAGTGCGACCCTTCTGTGATACTCACAAAATACTTGCACGAAGAACCCAGCGCATCGTAAATAGGGATGTGATGATCGGCCGGAGGCGTCACCCCGTCAGCCGAGCCGGATATGATGAGTGATGGCGCACTTACCGCACTTCCTGCAGCTACTGCCGAAGGGTTCGTTTCTGCGGGCGCCAATCCAACGATGCAATCCACCCCGGAAAAACCAGAAGCTCCTAAGATGGTTGCCCCACCGCCCATACTATGCCCCATAATGGCAGCGCGCGCTGAAACGTGTTGGTAAAAAGGAGAACTGACATTCTGTCCTTCCGAACGTAGCTTCTCCACCAGGAATTTCAGGTCTCCACCGAAATTACCATGGTTCGGAGCAATGAAACTCCCTTCGGTTGTCGGGAATACCATGATGTACCCTTCAGGTACGAACTCCTCTCTCCAGTTAGGGTAGGCTCCAACCTGCATGGCAAAACCATGACCGAAAATGATGATGGGGAATTCCCCAATAGCCACATCCGCATTGCTACCAGCAGTAACGCCCGGGTAGTATATCTCGCATGGCACGGAGCGGTTGTTGCGGGCAGGGTCTGTGTATGTAACGTTTCTACTACCTACGGGGAACTGCGCAAAACCGAGATGGGAAATAAGCAGGAGAGCGAACAGTAGATTTGTTTTCATGAAAGTCCGAGTTAGAGTTCCAACTTAAACAATAAACATCAAATTTGTTTCATGAAGAGATTCATTTTAACACTCGGAATATGGTGGCTGGTCTGTTCTGTCTATGGGCAAACCGAGTTGAAGCGGATCGCATTCGGTTCGTGCGGACATCAAATGGGAGAACAATTCATTTGGAACTCGGTGGTAGCACTGGACCCGCAACTCTGGATCTGGTTGGGCGACAATATCTACGGTGATACCGAAGACATGGAAGTGTTGCGCAGGAAGTATCAGCAACTGGGAGACAACTACAACTATCAGCTTCTGAAGCAGAAATGCCCCGTTATAGCCACTTGGGATGACCATGATTACGGTGTGAATGACGGAGGAAAGGAATATCCGAAGAAGGCAGAGAGCCAGAAGGTTTTTCTGGAATTCTTTGAAGAGCCCAGTGGTAGCCCGAGGTGGAACCAGGAAGGAATCTACACGAGCTATGAATATGGCGTGGATGAGAACAAGGTGAAAGTGATACTGTTGGATCAGCGGTATCATCGGGATAAACCAGATACGGACGGTGATGTATTAGGGGAAACCCAGTGGCAATGGCTTGAGAATGAATTCCGCAATTCCACGGCCAAAGTGGTGCTGGTAGGCGCAAGTTTTCAGTTCGTGTCAGACAAACA
>JBFHEW010000643.1:0-2198 GCA_041583955.1 Bacteroidia bacterium
TGTGCGGCAGCAGCGAGGCCACCATTGTGGGCAGACACGGAGGCTTTGCCGATCATGTAAGAGGACATTGGTCGTGGGCCATTCCGCTACCCGATGCCATCGATATGAGCAAGGCTGGGCCATTGCTATGCGGTGGCATCACGGTGTTCAATCCCATCATTCTGGCCAATGTGAGACCGACAGACACCGTAGGCGTCATCGGCATTGGAGGATTGGGTCACATGGCGCTCAAATTCCTGAAGGCGTGGGGCTGCGAAGTGATCGCATTCAGTTCCAACCCGAATAAGAAAGAGCAGATATTGAAGATGGGAGCGAATCGGGTCATCGATTCAACTTCGCCCGAAGAACTCGAAAGCATTGCGGGTAAACTGAACTTCATTCTCAACACGACCAACGTCAGTTTAGATTGGGATTCGTACCTGACAACCTTGGCCCCGAAAGGGAAACTACATACCGTAGGAGCTGTGCTCGAACCGATGGCCATACCTGCATTCAGTCTGATCATGGGAGAGAAATCGGTGGCAGGAAGCCCGTTGGGAAGCCCTGCATTGACCAAGACGATGCTCGACTTCTGTGTTCGGCACGAGATCTATCCGACCGTGGAAGAATTCCCGATGGCGAAGGTGAACGAGGCCTTGGAACATCTGGAGGAAGGAAAGGCCCGATTCAGGATCGTTCTGAAGGCGTAGTTACTCCAACAGCACGATAGCTAGTTGACCACCGACATCATAAAACACGAGTTCAAGGAAGGACTCCCGCACGAATTTGAAATTGCCGACCTCGGGCAACTTTACCGTGAATTCCCTGAGATACTGACTGCTGTGTTCCGCACAGGTTTTTACCACATCATCTGGTTCACCAAAGGCAGCCCCGACTTTCTGGTCGATTTCAAGCCCGTTACCATTACCCCGAACACGGTCCTGTTCTTAGGCAAGGATACCGTGCAACGCTTTGGCGAAAACCGAGACTTCGAAGCCAAGGCCATTCTTTTTACCGATACCTTCTTCTGTAAGACGGAAGTCGATGCCACCTTCTTACGGAGTTCCATGCTGTTCAGCGATCTGCTGTCGGTTGCAAAGATCCAGCTCAATGAAAATGCATCGCAGTTCACCGACCTGTTACAGCTGATGCAAAACGAAACGGAACAGGAGAAGGACGTTTCGCAGGACCCTATTCTGAAAAATCTCCTTCACAGCTTCCTGCTGCTATCTGAAAGGGAAAGGCGGAAACAGAGCTTCATTGAAATAAAGAAGGGAATAGAACTCGACCATGTGCTGCGGTTCAAAGACCTGTTAGATGCCAACTACCGCAGCTTGAAGAAGGTAAGCGAATACACCGACAGGCTGAGCATTACCGAACGGCAACTGAACCATGCCACGGCCAAGATATTGGACCGATCGCCAAAGCAGATGATCAACGAACGGGTGATGCTAGAGGCAAAGCGCCTGTTGGTCAACACCCATGATAGCGTGAAAGAGATAGGCTTCAAATTGGGGTTTGAGGAACCGACCAACTTTACCAAGTACTTCCGTAAGCACACGGAGGTTTCTCCCGTGGAGTTCAGAGATCAATACGCGTAAAAGTATCAGTCAAAGGTGCTTTTTTATCACCATCGTTCCGGCATAGTGCGGCAGTTTTGTATCGTCAATCTTAAAACCCTTAAAAATGAACAATACCTTACTTGCAGCAGCCAAATTCGTAGTGTACGGAACCTGCGTTTTTCTCTTGCCTTTTTGGTTTCAGGCCTACTTTACACCGTTGGCCTCTCTTAACATCGACAGCATCGGTCTGTTACCGTCTGAAACAGCCGAATTGGTAGGACTTTCCAATATCCGAGGTACGGTGGGCGGCCTGCGCTTGGCTATCATTGGCATGTCGTTCTTTGGCGCGTTCTACAAAAAGCCAGACCTGCTTCTGGGTGCCGCTATTACGGTGGGCGTGGTGTCGCTTGGTCGGTTCATCAGTCTGGCAATGGACGGGTGGGAACTCATCAGTTTTGTTACCGCAGCTGGCGAAGTGGTCATTGTGCTATCTCTGCTTTACGTGCGCAAAAGCGTCAAAGGCTGAGAAGACCGTGCATTCGATGAACCTGCTTCTGATAGCCCTTACATGCATCTGCTGCGGTGAACCGATGGCACCGCCAACCGAACACGAGACCATGGTTTCTGAAGACATGCAAGCCAACTCATGTAAAGGAA
>JBFHEW010000644.1:0-2197 GCA_041583955.1 Bacteroidia bacterium
GCCGTACGCCATGATAACAGCCATGGCATTATTGGTGAAGTGCGCTATGATCGGATACCAGAGATTTCCGCTCCAATAGAACAGGTAACCCATGGCCACCCCCATCAGCATTCGTGGTACGAAACCAAGAAACTGCATGTGCACTGCACTGAAAAGCATGGCTGCCAACCAGATGGCAAGGTGCGGATTCACCATCTTCTGTAACCCGCGCTGCATGATGCCGCGGAATATCAACTCTTCGCCAACCGCAGGAAGCAACGCTATCATGATAAGGTTCAGCACCAACAACCCAACATGGGGCATATCGAGGAACAAGCGAGTCATTTCCCCAGCTTGCGTCTCCTTCCCCTCAAGCCAATCGCCAATGAAGGTGGGAAGATCCCATGACGCATTCCACGCGGCCAGGTAGTTCACGAACGGGAAAGCAACCATGAAGAACACAATGCAGATCATGACCGATTGCCTGACCGGAGAGGCGAACAGAAGCTGAACTGTTTGCCACGATGAGGAGATCCATAGATAGACCAAAGCAGGAACGATGAGCATTCCCAAACCTTGGAACAGCTGCATGACCCGCAAAGCAGGAATGAGTTCCGGATCGGTCATATTGTCTAAAAGAGCAGGGTCAGAGAGCAGTGGAATGCCCAAGAAGAACTGGCTGATCACAAATCCGAAGAACGAGAAAACAGACGCTCCGCTAAATATCAGGAGCAACAGGAAAAGGATGCCGTTCAAAGGAGAACGATGGAGGTAAGCTCGGAGAGAATCGGTCAAACTGAGAATAAGTAAATTTGCGGCCGTATTTGAACATGGTAAAGATAGGAGATATAGAGGTTGGCGAGTTTCCGCTGTTGCTTGCACCCATGGAGGATGTGAGCGATCCACCATTCCGTGCCGTGTGCAAGGAAAACGGTGCAGACGTGATGTTCACGGAGTTCATCTCTGCCGAAGGACTTATCAGAGATGCCGCAAAAAGCGTTCAGAAACTTGACATTTTCGAATACGAACGTCCCATCGGGATACAGATCTTCGGAGGGAATATTGAGGCCATGAAAGAATCGGCTGAAATTGCCACCGCTGCCAAACCCGACATCATAGACATCAATTATGGTTGTCCCGTAAAAAAGGTGACATGCAAGGGCGCGGGTGCAGGCATCCTGAAAGACATCCCGAAAATGGTGGCCATGACAGCCGAGATCGTGAAGAGCACGCATCTGCCTGTTACCGTTAAAACACGGTTGGGGTGGGATACCGAAACCATGTACGTGGAAGAGGTGACCGAGCGATTGCAGGACGTGGGCGTGAAAGCCATCAGCATTCATGGTCGTACCCGCGTGCAGATGTATAAAGGAGAAGCAGATTGGACATTGATCGGCAACATCAAGAACAATCAACGGATACACATTCCTGTTTTCGGAAACGGAGACGTGAACAGCCCGGAAAAGGCCAAGCAAATGCGCGATACCTACGGAGTGGACGGCATCATGATCGGCAGAGCAAGCATCGGCTATCCATGGATCTTCAATGAGGTGAAACACTTCCTCAGAACAGGGGAACACTTGGCTCCACCTTCCATCAACGATAGGGTTGATACGTGCCTGAAACACTTCGATTTTTCGGTGAAATGGAAAGGAGAAGTGCTCGGAAATGTTGAAATGAGGAGGCATTACGCCAATTACTTCAAGGGCTTTCATGGTTTCAAGCAGTTCCGCATGCAGCTGGTCACATCCAACGACAACGATGAGATACGGCAACTACTGGAGGATGTCCGCCAATATTACCATCAAATGGAAGCCGCTATGGCCTGATTCTCTTTTCTTGTCGCCCAGAAGATTCCACTTTGCTTTTGTGTAGGTATATTTGACTCTCAAGAAAAACTAGAACGGATGAGGCAACTGATACAACTGAAGTTTCATTTTACTTTATCAATCTTGGTGGCACTGGCACTCTCCAGTGCCATGGTACAGGCCCAGGAATTGACCGGAACCATCACCGATTCGGAAACGGGCGAGCCGCTTTTCGGAGCAAGCATCGTACTTACAGGAACAGCCGTAGGATCGACCACCGATTTTGATGGGAAATTCAAATTCAATCCAGGAAAAAAACCTCCTTTTCAAGTAACGGTCTCTTACATCGGTTACCTGAAACAGGAAATTGAAGTGACTTCCCTTGCCCCACTGACCATCAAACTCGGTAC
>JBFHEW010000645.1:0-2193 GCA_041583955.1 Bacteroidia bacterium
CGGGATCTTGTCGGCTATCAAAATTTCAGGTTGCCCGTTCGTGTTCATGTACATGGAGATGTTCTGCAGAAAACTGAAATCCTCGTTTTCCGGTGCCGTGATGGTGATTTTCAAGCTGGTCAGCTTTACCGATTCCACCCAAGCAGACTCGATGCCCTCATCCTGAAAACGCTGTTCCGTGTTGGTTGTGACAGGTGCGGTAGGCAGGTTGATCGGAAGATTGAGAATAGTGGAACTCGGGATGGTGAAATTGACCGAGTAAGGAATATCGAATGTTCTAAGCTCGTCAATCAGTTTGCATCCGACAACGCCAAGCACAAGCAATGAGAAAATGATGGGTTTTACGAATGCTCTCATTGGATCATCATTTTAGTTTGAGACAGCTTACCGTTTGCTTCTATCAGTACGGTGTAAATACCTGCAGCCAAGTTCGAAACGTCCAACGATTCGACCCAAGATGAGGAAATGACCTCGCGTCCTGAAACATCGACAATGGCTATGCTGGAAACATCATCTGTAACAGATTTCTTGAAGTTGAGGCGGTCAATGGCCGGGTTAGGATAGATGGAGAAGGTGCCTCCGTTGAGTTCGCTGATGGAAACGTTTCCCAACGTTTGGAAGGCGTTTATCCTTCCGGCTCCCAACATGCCGTTCATTCCCGGGTTCTGTGCGCTTATGTCATCACATCCTTGCTCGATGCGTTGGCGTATCTGCGTTGCCGTCATGCTCGGGAATTGAGACTTGACCAACGCGGCCAATCCTGCCACCATGGGTGTTGCCATGGAGGTTCCGCTGCTGGTGCCGTAAGTGTTGTTCGATTCTGGTAGGGTGCTGTAAATATCCACGCCAGGGGCCATTACATCTACCGTTGTTCCGAAATTAGAGAAGCTGGCCTTCTGATCGTTCTGATCGGTGGCACCAACGCTTATCACCTGCGGGTAAGCGGCAGGGTAGTGGATGGTCTGGTCGCCATCGTTGCCTGCAGCTGCCACTAGCACAATGTCGCTTGCTGCAGCCTGCTGAATGAGTGTTCTTAACGTGGCCACATCGCTGAGTAAACCCCACGACATGCTGATGATATCGGCTCCAGAACGCATGGCATAGAAAATACCATCCAATCCGCCCGAGAGGTTTCCGTTGGCATTGTCAGCGATCTTTACTGGAAGGATCTTTATTGAATGACCGATGGATGCCATGCCGATCCCATTGTTGGTGGCAGCACCGGCAATTCCGGCCACGTGGGTGCCATGTGTAAAACCATCGCTGTTGCCGGAGGCGTTGGCTGGCGGACGCGGATTGGCATCGTTATCAACCACATCGTAACCGTTGATGTCGTCAGCCCTTCCATTCAGGTCATCGTCAATGAAAGGTAGCCCGTTGCTTTCGGCCGTGTTGGTGTATATGTTGGCGGCCAGATCGGCATGGTCAATGGCAATGGCGTTATCTAGTATTGCAACCAATACGTTGGGTGAACCCGTGCTATGGTTCCATGCAAGCTCAGCATCAATTTTAAAAAGCGACCATTGGTTTGATTGTAGGTCGTTGGGTGTTTGGAACGTGAACGCGATGGGGTTCTTCTCAGCATACTCCACGTAAGGAAGCGCTTCCAATACAGGGATCAAGGCATCTACCTGGGCTGCATTCGGAAACACCACACGGTAAATGCTATCGAGGGCACTTCCAGACATAGGAAAAGGTTTGTAAATGCTATCCAGACCTGAGGTGGCAAACAAGAGGTCGAGTGTAAGATTCCCACCCGTGTAGCCGTCAAGGACCAGACCGGGATCGGCCGAAAGTTTAATGTGCAAATGGCCGTCAACGGCATTCGGGTCAACGGTTTGAGCATGAAGGTTCAGCCCCATTGAACTGAACGCGACCAATAGAAATGCTAGAAAGGAATTTTGGATTGATGGTTTATTCATGTTGTGAGTAACGATGGTTTGAGTCCTAAGTTACAGCTATTGTAAGGAACCGCTTTGACAAGGAACAATGACCAATGAAAAACCCCGCCCTGAAAAGTCAGAACGGGGTTTTGAAAAATGATGCTATTCTATCAGTTGGAGGCCAAGTAGCTGGCAACTCCTTCGTGCGTAGCTTTCATTCCGGCCGAACCTTTTACCCAGTTGGCTGGACATACCTCACCGTTTTCTTCAAAGAAAGTAAGGGCGTCAACCATTCGCAACGCTTCATCCA
>JBFHEW010000646.1:0-2191 GCA_041583955.1 Bacteroidia bacterium
CATAACTGGCGGTTGTGGAGGCGTGGTTTCGCAGTCTCAACCGATGACCGTGATTCCTGCTACCATCAATCCAGCACACAGAACATGGACAGGTCTTGCTTTGGACCAATTGTGGCAAAGAGATGGCAACTGGGATTGCGGAGGCGTTCCAACTGTGCTCGATGATGTGATCATTCCGGAAATTCCGCTTGGAGGAATCAACCAGACCCCGAGAATTGAAAATACGATCACAGGCAACTGCAAGAGCATCGAAATTCAAGGAAACACAGGCAATAGAATTGAAATTCAAACGGGAGGAGTGTTGAATGTGGTGCCATAACGCGTGTTGAAAAATGGAAGACCGGCAGCTTGCCCGGTCTTCCATTTTACTCCGGTCATCAATATCCATAATTAGTACTTTCGCTGATTGTCTTAAAGCATCGGATGTTATTCAACGGCCAGACATTTCAGAACATAAATCGGATACGCGAAATCATTGCGGTTCTGGTGAAGTATGGGTTCGAGGATATTGTCACCAACTCCACGCTACGAAACTTCGTTTCTGAAAAGGGCCGCGTATCATGGACCCGTCAGGGTCAGCCTGTATTCAAGTATACCCGATGGGAACGTATCCGCATGGTATGCGAGGAGCTGGGTCCTACGTTCATCAAGCTGGCACAGGTTCTGAGCAACCGACCTGACATGCTTCCGGCTCCACTCATCGAAGAGCTGGAAAAGTTGCAGGATAATGTTCCTGCCGTGCCGTTTGAGGAAATAAAAGCCACCATTGAAAGGGAAACAGGGAAAAAGCTGGAAGATGTTTTTCAGGTTTTCAATGAAAAGCCTCTTGCAACCGCTTCCATCGGTCAGGTCCATAAAGCAAGATTGAGGTCAGGTAAAGAGGTGGTTGTGAAGATCCAACGACCCGGTGTAAAGGAAATGGTATATCGTGATCTGGCAATTCTGACAGATGGCGTGAACCGCGCAGACAGGTACTTGAAAAAGCAAGGAATCCTGAATGCAATGGACATGGTGCGGTCTTTTGAGCGCAGTATGCACAAGGAGTTGGATTACCGAACTGAAGCTCGGAATCTGGAACGTTTCCGTAACCTGTACAAGAGCTACAAGAACTTCATCATACCTGCGGCATTCCGCGAATACAGTAGCGAAAAACTGATGGTGATGGAGTTCGTTGGAGGGTGTAAGATCTCCGATGTAGCGCAATTGAGGGCTTGGGGTCTAGACCCTCGCAAGGTTGCCGAAAACGGCATGGATATCTATCTGACCCAGATATTCGAGTTCGGTATCTTCCATGCTGACCCGCACCCGGGGAACGTTCTGGTTCGGAAGGATGGCGTGATCTGTCTGCTCGATTTCGGGATGGTAGGTACGCTAATGCGGAAGGACAAGTACGCATTTGCCGGAATATTCGTTGGCATGGCCGAACGCGACCCGTCTAAAATGGCGGCCAATATGAAGGCGCTTTCCATTGACCATGGCAGCATTGATATGCGGCAACTGGAATACGAGCTGAACGAGTTGATCGAGGACTTCGCCTCATTGAGTGTAGACGAAGCAAGCATAGCTGAAACAGTGGAGCGGCTACAGAAGATCATGTTCGATCATCAGATACGGGTTCCTGGCGACATCTTTTTGATCTTCAGAGCGTTCGCCATTCTTGAAGGCATCGGTAAAACCATCCATCCCCACTTCAACACGTACGATTTCATCCGTCCTTATGGACTGAAGTTGATGAAGGAGAAGTATTCTCCACAGAATCTCTGGATGGATTTCAACCAGCGGATCACCTCCATTAACGCGTTTTTGACCTCGTTCCCAAAGGACGTTCGGGAAATATTGGATCAAACCCGGAATGGGAAGATCCATTTTGAAGTGGAGCTGCAAGGCTACGGGTACTTGCTCAAGAAAATGGACAGCATTGCCAATAGAATGGCAATCACGTTCCTTATCATGGCATTCATTATTGGTTCTGCCATTACAATGACCGTAGATTGGGGAGACCGAATCGGTTACATCTACGGATTGCCCGAAATAAGCGTATACGGTCTATGGTGTGCCGGCATTCTGTTGGTTCTCCTCTTCTACTCCATTATTCGAAGAAGGAAATACAAGTAAATCAGGCTCCTCCCAGTAGGACCATGACCACTTGGATCCATCCGATAATGAAGCCGATGATGGCGCCAATGTATTC
>JBFHEW010000647.1:0-2190 GCA_041583955.1 Bacteroidia bacterium
CCGAAATGCCACTCGTAGGTGCTTGCAGCTGTACTGAGGTTCTCAAATTGAACATCGGGATTTACGAATTCCTCGGGTTTAGACCTGCTTGTGAGGTTCGCAACTGGTGGAGGAATGAGGGCAACGGCCACCGAACCATCTATTTCGCATCCATTCGAATCGGTAACAGCGACAGAATAAGTGCCATGAGACAGGTTCTGGACCCTGCTGAAATGGTTCACGGGATCCATGGAATAGTTGGTTGAGTCGCCACCGAGATTGCTCCAGTTGTAGTTGTACGGTGGAGTTCCTCCGTTCATCTGGGCACGCACACCACCGTTCTTTAGAAGGCAGGTGTCTGCACCGGAAGTAAGATTGAGAATGAGTGGTAGCGGCTCCAATACCGACAAGGTGGTATCTGATACGCAGTTGTTGGCATCTGTAACGGTCAATGTATAAGCTCCGGGAGCTAGGAACTCAATGGTGTCAGTCGTCTGCATCAGAGGGTCGTTCCACTCGGTAACGTACGGGGCCACTCCACCGGTAGGATTGGAGTAGGCACGTCCGTTGTTGTCTCCGTTACAAAGAATGTCCGTGTGACCGGCATTCGGAATGAGTAATGTAGGCTGATCAATGGTGAAGTTCAATGAAGTTGTACATCCGACACCGTCAGTTACCGTGGCCACGTAATCTCCTGCGTAGAGTCCGCTCAATGTGTCGATTCCAGTTACGCCATTTACGGTCTGCATCTGGTTGCCGGCCGCATCTTCCAACCCGAGGGTAACCGGAAATGCACTTCCTGCAGGGTCTACCACCACATATCCGTCTCCGAAGCCGAAGCAGGACACATCAGACGGATTGACCGTAATGTCAACGTTACCTAACGTCACCAGAATGGAATCAGAAACGGTGATGGCTGAACATGCCGAACGGTAGGTGCAATAGTACCAAGTAGGTGCTGTCGGAGTTACAGTAATGGAATTGGTGGATCCGAGAATGTTGCCTTGGTCATCTGTCCATTCAATGATCTCTTGCCCAACAGGGATGGGACTGAATGGAATGGTCTGGTCGATGGTATAACTCCCAAAGCCATCGGGAATGAACCGGACGGCATCATTCGTTGCTGCCCACTGAGTAGGGAAATTACGTCCAGGTACTATCACTGATTGCGTGCCTGTAGCATTCTCCAGACCATGTATCGCTGCGCCTCCGTTCCAAGTAGGACAGATGGGCTTCTCCGAAATGTAAGTGTCTATGATATTCGTTCCTTCATAAAGCACCACCTGCATCGTGAAGCTCAGATTGGTGCAGATGAACATCGCAATATCAACATAGTCAACGATGAATGTCCCGTCACCGCAGTCAGCAGCGTTCGTACCTCCAGAACCGGCACCTGGATTGATGTCTTGCCACGGGAACATGATGGCGTTGTCGGGAACACCAGGGGTAGGACTCGGATTGTTTATCGCCCACGGAGAACCGGTTCCTGCTGTACCAAGATTGAAAGTGACATAGCCATTCGATGAAGCAACACATTGAGTATACGTGTTTCCGAAGAACTCAAAGGGGAACCCTATCTCAAGGATCTGAGAATGGATGTCATCACTTGGTACGTTGACCGCTGTGAATGACGGGGAACCGGATACTCCGGTTGTGATGGCCGTTAGGGTAATGGGCGTTCCGTTGCAAACAGAAGTATCGGGTGGACCAACGTCAACGGTTTGTGCGTTTATTTCAGCGGGAGCTAGTTGCATCAATAACACCAGTACGAACCAAGTGGCAAGTACGATCGGTGTTTTCAATATCGGGCGGTAGTTCATGTGGCTCATTCTCACTTAATTTTCAAAGGTATGAAGTTGCGGTTAGCGAAGTAGGGTGATTGTTCCGCTAAACGTCTTTTTTCTAACTATTTCCTCTTTCAGTACTACGGTCCAGGCATAGGTGCCAGCGTCCAGTTTTGTTCCATTGTTCTGAAGGTTTCCGTTCCAAGGATCGTTGGCAGAGCTTGTTCTGTATACTTCCTGGCCTTTCAGGTCTGTGATCACCATTTCAAAGGCCACGCCCGTTTCCGGAAGCGCTCTTGGAATGAACGCATCGTTGTTGCCATCGCCATCAGGCGTAAATGCGGTAGGCGCCATCAGCTGATCAAACGATTTAGGGATCTGCAATTCCCAGCTATCCGAGAATGCACATCCTGCCGCATTCTTCACG
>JBFHEW010000648.1:0-2188 GCA_041583955.1 Bacteroidia bacterium
AATCGCTTGCACAGTTACTTCTCCTACTTCATTCACAATTGATAACCAAACAATCGATACCTACACTTACAGTGGTTCAGGTTCTTTGTCTGGAACAACGTTGAATGTTACAATTGCTGAGGCTGACCCATCAGTTCCAGAAACTTGTACTTACACATTGAGCGGTACTTTGTAAGAAGTCATCGTTCTCAACAGAAAAGGGAGGCCCAACGGTCTCCCTTTTTTGTGCCCTATTGTTCCGGTACCTGTGTTCATGCTCAGCTACCACGGAGAAATCGTTATCCTGTTTTACTCAATACTCCCTCTCATCCTTCATTAACGTTCTTCTTACGAGTGAGCGAACCGCTGCCCCACCCCCACATGTCATGCACTGCTCTCATACGATGACCGTATCATAGGCTGTGCTCCATTACCACAACATCAGTGAGCGAGTGTCCATTCAAATGGCGCGTTCATCGCAGCATAGGGCACAAAAAAAAGAGGTGGTCATCAGACCACCTCTTTCAATTTCCTGAATGGAAACAGCTTACTTGTTAAGACGGTCTTTCAATTTACCACCTTCTTTCTTCTCTCCTTCTGGAGTAGCTTCCAATCTGTCTTTCAATTTACCTCCAGACTCACCTGCGCTGTTCTCAACTTTGTCTTTCAGCTTACCGCCTTTCTCCTCAACTTTAGCAGGAGTTTCAACCACTTCGGTCTTTGTAGTAGTGGTTGTAGTAGTTGTTGCTGTTGCAGCAGCCTGTCCTGCAGCGTAAGCAGCAGCCTCAGCAGCAGCAGCTTCAGCAGCCATTTCGTCAAGTTTAGCTTGTTCAGCAGCTTTGATAGAATCCAATTTTGCTTGCTCAGCAGCAGCTTTTTCCTCTGCGCTTGGTCCGCCTCCGCAAGATGCCAGTGCGATCATTCCACCGACAACAGAAAATAGTAGTACTTTTTTCATTTTTAGATAGGTTTTTGTTTATGAGTTCGATACAAAAGTAATTTTTATTGAAAGACCTTGGTAATGGCCCGAAAATCGTTTATCAGCAGAGTTATCAAATGAATGGCGCACAACTGTTCGCTATTCCTGAATTCTGATAGTTTTGTCGGCTCAGTAAAACACATACAAAATGGCAAAAGAGTATATGAGCATGCGCAATCTGCGCTTTCTTCTTCACGAAGTGTTGAACGTGGAACAGCTTACCCGTTTCGACAAGTATTCGGAGCATACCAAAGATGGGTTTGACATGATGCTTGATTCTGCCAAGCAGATAGCCGACAGCCTCCTGTTCCCTATCTACACCGAAATGGACGAGAAGAAACCTGAAATGGGAGATGGTGTGGTGCATGTTCATCCCGACATGAAAAAGATCATGAAGGAAGTGGGCGAAAGCGGATGGATAGCTGCCCAGGAGGATTTCCACCATGGCGGTCAGCAGATGCCTGCCACCGTTTACAATGCGGCCAACTTCATCTTCCATGCGGCAAATACATCTGCTGCTTCTTACTTCGGACTTACCATGGGTGCGGCCGAACTCATTTCCGCCTTCGGGAACGAAGAGTTGCGACAGACCTATATGGCAAAGATGTTTGCCGGCCAATGGCAGGGAACAATGGCACTCACTGAGCCGCATGCAGGAAGTTCGTTGGGTGATATTTACACCTCAGCCTCCGAAGCGGGCGATGGCTCGTACAGGATCAAAGGACAGAAGATATTCATTTCTGCCGGAGACCACGATGGCGTGGAGAATGTGGTCCACCTCATGCTTGCCAAGATAGATGGTGCCCCGGCCGGAACAAAGGGAATATCGCTTTTCGTTGTTCCTAAGCACCGTCCGGAAAACGGCAAGTTGGTACCCAACGATGTGGTGACTGCCGGTTTTGAGGGAAAGATGGGAATGAAAGGTTGCCCGGTGGCACACCTGGTCATGGGCGACAACAACGATTGCCACGGATGGCTCGTAGGTGAACCGAATAACGGTCTGCGCTACATGTTCCAGATGATGAACGGGGCGCGTATCAGCGTAGGAATGATGAGTGCAGCCCTTTCGTCTGCCGCCTATTATGCATCGTTGGAATACGCCAACGAACGTCCACAGGGACGCACCCACTCCAACCGCGACATGGAATCTCCAATGGAACTCATTATCGGTTATGCCGATGTGAAGCGGATGCTGCTGTTCCAGAAATCGGTAATGGAAGGAAGCTTGGC
>JBFHEW010000649.1:0-2186 GCA_041583955.1 Bacteroidia bacterium
GGTGTTGGTTTCAAGAACATTCTACGCCAAAGGACAAACCGGACAGCAGTTGCTATTGGGAGCGTATTCGGCCATGAACCGCCAGATCGCCAAGGGCAAAATTGCCATGTACAACCGACATGAGATGTTGGACGTGGTGTTGGTTGATGGCAAAGCCCGAGGAATCATTGCCCGTAACCTCGTCACAGGTGAGATTGAAAGACACTCGGCTCACGCGGTAATTATCGCAACAGGAGGTTACGGAAACGTATTCTACTTGAGCACCAACGCCATGGGGTCGAACGTTACTGCCGCGTGGAAGATTCACAAGAAGGGAGCGTATTTCGCAAACCCATGTTACACACAGATTCACCCAACGTGTATTCCACGTTCGGGAGATCATCAGTCCAAACTGACCTTGATGTCGGAGTCGTTGCGTAATGACGGACGCATCTGGGTTCCGAAGAAACTGGAAGATGCGAAAGCCATCCGTGAAGGGAAGCTGAAGCCTACGGATCTGAAAGAAGAAGACCGCGATTATTACTTGGAAAGACGTTATCCCGCATTCGGTAACCTTGTGCCGCGCGATGTGGCTTCAAGAGCAGCCAAAGAACGTTGCGATGCTGGTTTTGGTGTAAACGCAACCGGTGAGGCGGTTTACCTCGATTTTAGCGCGGCCATCATGCGTTATGGAAAAACAGAGGCGCACATTCAAGGGTTGCACGACCCAACTGAGGCGCAGATCCGTGAGCTGGGCGAGAAAGTAGTGGAGGCCAAGTATGGAAACCTGTTCCAGATGTACGAGAAGATCGTTGATCAGAACCCGTACAAAACGCCTATGATGATATACCCTGCGGTTCATTACACCATGGGTGGAATTTGGGTGGATTACAACTTGATGACAACCATTCCTGGATGCTATGCAGCAGGAGA
Organism: Bacteroidia bacterium; assembly: GCA_041583955.1. GTDB lineage: Bacteria > Bacteroidota > Bacteroidia > UBA10329 > UBA10329 > UBA10329. The sequence continues at coordinate 913 of JBFHEW010000649.1, forward strand.
GGCGAATTTCTCCGACCACGGAGCAAACAGACTGGGAGCTTCTGCCTTGATGCAGGGTCTGGCTGATGGATACTTCGTGCTACCATACACCGTTGGCGATTACCTGGCCAATGATATCAGAACCGGAAAAATTCCGACAAACAGCCCAGAGTTTGAAGCTGCCGAAAAGGAAGTGAAGGAACGATTGGAGAAATTCATCAACATTAAGGGAACAAAATCTGTAGACTACTTCCATAAGCGCTTAGGTAAGATCATGTGGGATAATGTTGGTATGTCCCGTAATGCCGAAGGTCTTAAGGAGGCAATGGACGAGATACGGAAGATCCGAGAGGAATTCTGGACGGATGTTCGTGTCCCAGGTAGCATCAACGAAATGAACCCGGAGCTGGAGAAAGCAGGTCGTGTGGCCGATTTCCTTGAATTGGGAGAACTGTTCGCAAAAGACGCTTTGGAAAGAAACGAAAGCTGTGGAGGTCACTTCCGCGAAGAGTCTGTTGAGTTGGAAGGCGAGCAGAAAGGAGAAGCCAAGCGTGACGATGACAACTATGCTTACGTGGCCGCTTGGGAATGGACCGGAGATCCCCGCGAGGCCAAGTTACACAAGGAGGAGTTGGAGTTCCATGATATCGAATTGAAACAGCGTAGCTACAAATAAGTGAAGAGCGACCAGCGACCAGTGACCAGTTATGGCAGAGAAAATAAGCTCATATCGTGATTTGCTGGTCTGAAAGAAAAGCATGGAATTGAACAAACATATCTATCAAATGACCGAGGGTTTTCCGGATGCTGAAAGGTTCGGGCTGACTTCACAATTGAGAAGATGTCCTGTTTCGATTCCTTCGAATATCGCTGAAGGATGGGGAAGAGGAAAGAATAAGTATTTCGGGAATCACTTGAAAATCGCTCGTGGTTCTTTATGCGAACTTGAAACACAGCTTACACTAGCTGTAGAGTTGAACTTTTTGATTGAAATAAAAACTGAAGTGGAAGCCATCCTTTCTGAATTGGGAAGGATGCTCACCGCATTGATAAATAAAGTTGATAGTAGAACCGACTAATGCGAGTGGCTGCGACTGTACTGGTCGCTGGTCGCTATTCACTGGTCACTAATCACTACAAAATGGATTTAACAATCAAAGTCTGGAGACAGAAGGACGGAAAAGCCAAAGGATCGCTTGAAACGTACCAAGTAAAAGACGTATCGCCTGATTCATCGTTCTTGGAGATGCTTGATATGGCAAATAACGACCTGATAGAAGGCGGGAAAGACCCGA
>JBFHEW010000650.1:0-2186 GCA_041583955.1 Bacteroidia bacterium
AATGAGCTTTTCTGACATGTCAAATTGTTTTGGGTACGGTCAATCCGGACCCCAAGGTAGCATTCAGTCTTTCAACAAAATAGGTTGCCAACAGCGGATTTTCCTTTTCGGTGTTCTGGTGAATGAAAAAGGCCATTTCTGCTAGTCCAAGCTCGCGCCAAGAGGCTATCCGTTCAATCCAGGCATCCATACGCTGATGGTCGGCCGGACAATCGGCCGCTGTAAAACGGACAAAGGCCCGGTCGGTGGTAAGCCGCATATGCACCATATCCCGCCTACCCAAGGTATCGGTGATGATATTATCCACCCCATGCGAGGTAAGCAGCTGATTGAACGCTTCCACCACCTGCCCGTCTGAGTGCCAACGCTCGTTGCGCAATTCCACCGCCAACGGATATCCCTTTGGCCAATACTCAATGAAACGCACAAGATTCTCAAACGAGTTAGGACTGAAAACCTCATGCATCTGAAGGAAGATGGTGCCCAGTTTCAACTCCAATCGGGAAGCGGCATTGATGAATTCATCCACCAATGCTTCGCAATCGTTCAGCTTTCGCCAATGACTGATGTTCTGAACGAGCTTAGGGTAGAACCGAAAATCATCTGGCGTTTGATCGTGCCACTTAGAAAACTGCTCCGGCTTGAATATCCGGTAGTAACTGGCGTTGAATTCGATGGCGTTGAACTGCGTGCTGTAATACTCCAGTTCGTTCTTGGTTCCTTTCGGATAGAAAGCAGGAAGTTTGACCTTGCTCCAAGTAGGAAATCCAACCGACACCCTCAGTGGCGAAGTTTTGAGGCCAGCGCGCAACTGGACGGCCGTGGTGGGGTGATCTTCCGGCAAGGTCGTATCCACTGCATTCGGGTCGTCTACCTTTCCAAATTTCATGGACGAAAAATAGCAAATCGCGAGTGGGAAGCGTGCAGCTTCATCTCCGCGATCCGTTCTGTAGATTCACCAATTTCAGCGTGCGGGTGCCGCTATTGTGGGTTACCGTTAGCACATAGACGCCTGTTGGGAATGCCGAAAGATCGATGGTTGAAGATGATGTAAGCCGTCCGCTCTGCACACGACTTCCATTGGTATTGAACACCACATATCGGGCATCGGACAGATCTGACTCTACAGAAAAAACACCCGTTCTACTCGGATTCGGACCTACATGGAACCGTAGTGACTTAGGGCTGGAAATTCCGACCGAATTGGGCATTCTGTTCAACGAATCAACCACTTGAAGTGCATCTCCCAACTCATAGAAATCAACCGTTGGGAAATTGGGGAACTTACCGGTCTCATTCCAACACGCAACGGCTCTATTGAAGAAGAAATCGAACTGATTCGCTTGGAGCGAAAGATCGGTTCTTCCAACGCCCAACGATGGATCGGTGGCGAAATGGTTGAGTATGAAAAGATCATTCTCCGGATCTCCTCGGTTGAAGTTACAATTGAAATCAGAAAGACTGTTGTTCGAGAAAGGCGTTTCCACTGCGAAATCCCATACATAATGATACCAACCCTGTCCTGGAGCAGCATCATTGTCATCGGAGAGTACAACCAATCGTTTGCCGCTATCGATCATTTCCTGAAGCGTGGGCCAATCATCTTCCGGAGATTGCTCATGCAACATGCCCAACAACCCGACAGATGAGAACGAAGCATTCATCATGGCCGCGTTGATGTATGACTCAAAAATGATGGTGACCACTTCATTCGGGTTTGCGTCCAAGAAGGTCTTTATCTCCAGCAGTTGCGATTCCAACGATGCGGTGCCGAGGAAAGAAAATCCATGGTACACGGTTGCGAAACCGCTTACATCGTAGACATCGATCATCAACGCACGGACACCATCCTGCAACTGCCGCGTGATCCCGTAGGTATGGTTCGGAAGATTGAAACCACCTTCCTCAGAGTTGAATGCGTTGTGTGTGGTAAGGTATGCTACTTTATCGTAACGTTTACCGCAAAGGTCTTCATCACCGTTGCATTGAGCCATGGCGGTACTGTAGAGCATGCTACAGACAAGAGCTAAAGCCAACGTTAAGTGTGATCTGAACATTTGCCTAAAGTTACATGAATGCGAAGAGCAATCTGTCTTCTAGGGATCAGAACAGCTTGGTTTGCGCAGAAGGACGTTCGAAAAGCGCGGATGTGAGGGTTATGGGCGTTGTAGAATCGAAGAACTTCC
>JBFHEW010000651.1:0-2178 GCA_041583955.1 Bacteroidia bacterium
ATCGCCTTGGAGCAATTACGCGAGGGGTTGAACATCGAATGGACCTACAACTCAAACAGTATCGAAGGAAATACGCTTACCCTCAACGAAACCCGAATCGTGCTGGAGGAAGGAATGACCGTGAAGGGGAAGTCGCTGAAGGAACATTTTGAGATCACCAATCACCACGATGCGATTGCTCACTTGGAAAGACTGGTCGTTTCCAAAGGACCCTTGCTTGAGCGGGAAATCCTTGATCTGCATGAAATGGTCATGCTGAAGATTGAGAAGGATTTTGCTGGTCGGCTTCGGAATGCCGGTGTTCGTATAGTGGGTGCCAATTTCACGCCTCCGAATGCACTCAAAGTGCCAGGGTTGCTTTCAGAGCTTATTGATTTCACGAATCGTAACGAACAAGATTTGAGTCCTATTGTGCTTGCTTCGGTTTTTCATCACCGGTTTGTTTGGATACATCCGTTCTTCGATGGCAACGGTAGAACCGTACGTTTGGTGATGAATCTGCTGCTGATGCGGCAGGGTTATCCTCCTGCCATCATTTTAAAGACAGACAGGAAGAAGTACTATGATGCATTGAATAGGGCAAATGCCGGTGCTTACGGCAAGTTGGTGTTGCTGATGATGCAAGCAATGGAGCGTTCGTTGGATATCTATCTCAGCCTCTATCCTGAATCTGAGGAATACAGACCCATTTCGGATATCGTTGAAGAGGGGCGGCTTCCGTACGGTCAAGAGTACTTGAGTCTGTTGGCCAGGCAGGGTAAGATAGATGCGTACAAGGAAGGTCGTAATTGGCTTACAACAGAGGAGGCCATTGTGGAATACATGGCCAATAGGCAACGTAAACGGAACGTTTAAAAGCGAAAGCCGTCAACTTGATCAAGTTGACGGCTTTTCTGTGAGTTCTGAATCTGCTTAGATGGAACCGATCATTTTGCGAGGGTCAACCCACTCATCGTATTCTTCTGAAGTGAGATAACCTAATGCAAGGGCGGCTGCTTTGAGCGTTGTTCCTTCTTCGTGTGCCTTTCCTGCAATTTCTGCTGCCTTGTAGTAACCGATCTTGGTGTTAAGGGCAGTTACCAGCATCAAGCTGTTGTTCAGTAATTCCTGAATGCGTGGGTGGTTCGGTTCAATACCTTGGGCGCAATGCTCATCGAACGAAATGCAGGCATCTCCCAGCAATCGGGCAGATTGCAGTACGTTGTAGGCCATTACGGGCTTAAAGACATTGAGTTCGTAGTGACCTTGGGTACCTGCAATGGTCACAGCTGTATCGTTACCCATTACCTGAGCACATACCATTGTAAGCGCTTCGCACTGTGTAGGGTTCACTTTACCGGGCATGATGGAAGAACCTGGTTCGTTGGCTGGGATGATGAGCTCTCCGATTCCTGAACGGGGGCCGGAAGCCATCATTCGGATGTCGTTGGCTATTTTGTTCAACGAGACTGCCAACTGCTTCAGTGCTCCGTGAGTTTCAACCAGCGCATCGTGTGCTGCAAGAGCTTCAAACTTATTCTCGGCAGAAACGAATGGCAGACCTGTGAATTCTGCAATTTTCTTGGCAACCAGATCGGCATATCCTGCCGGTGTATTGATGCCTGTTCCTACTGCAGTTCCACCAAGCGCAAGTTCGGAAAGGTGGGCCAATGTGTTTCTAAGTGCCCGTAGTCCATGATCCAGCTGAGAAACGTAGCCGCTGAATTCCTGTCCGATGGTAAGTGGTGTGGCATCCATCAGATGTGTACGACCGATCTTTACCACATCTTTGAATGCTACCGACTTCGCTTTCAGTGTATCACGTAGGGTCTCCACTCCTGGAATCGTATTCTCAATGATGAGTTTGTAGCACGCAATGTGCATTCCGGTAGGGTAGGTGTCGTTTGAAGATTGGCTCTTGTTGACGTCATCATTTGCCTTCAGGACCTTTTCCGCATCGTCCAATTTTCCTCCGTTGAGCACGTGTGCCCGGTTTGCGATCACTTCATTCGCATTCATGTTGCTCTGTGTTCCGGAGCCTGTTTGCCAGATCACCAGCGGGAACTGGTCATCGTGCTTGCCGGCAAGTATCTCATCGCAAACGGCTGAAATGAGGTCTCGTTTCTTTTCTTCCAACACCCCTAACTCGCAGTTGGCATGGGCTGCTGCTTTTTTAAGATAGGCAAAGCCGTAGATCAC
>JBFHEW010000652.1:0-2175 GCA_041583955.1 Bacteroidia bacterium
CGAGTTGGGCGAATTCGGCATTACGGTGAATAATGTGCTGCCAGGCGCCACAGAGACCGAACGCCTATCGAGCATCATCAGCAACAAGGCCTCAAAAACCGGAAGATCGGAAGAAGAGGTCAGCAATGCCATGCGCGCCCAAGTTCCAGCCGGCCGGTTTGCCCAACCGTGGGAAGTAGCCGCGGCCGCCACGTTTCTGGCTTCGCCTTTGGCGGGTTATATCAACGGCATCAATGTGCCGGTTGATGGAGGAAGAACGGGGTGTTTATAATGCGAAAATCAGCAGATGGGATCATTTGCTGATTGACATATTGGCTCATTTAGAAATCACTCCTTTGCCAAAAGCTTGAATCCTTTGCCGTGTACGTTCACCAACTCTACTTCAGGGTCTAGCGAAAGGTATTTACGCAGTTTGGCAATGTAAACGTCCATGCTTCGTGAGTTGAAATAGTTGTCATCGCCCCATATCTTATTCAACGCATAGTTGCGGTCGAGCACATCGTACCGGTTTTCGCAAAGCATGTGTAGCAGGTCGGCCTCTTTGGTGGTGAGGCGTTTTTCCTCACCGTCTATTTCAAGCGTTTGCCTGTCGTAATCAAACGTGAATCTGCCAACAGTAATGGCTTCTTTCTTCTTGGCCTTGGCTGTTTCGGGCAGCGTTCTGCGTAGCACGGCCTGCATGCGCATCAGCAGCTCGTCCATACTGAATGGTTTGGTGATGTAATCGTCTGCCCCGGCCGTGAATCCTTTCATCTTGTCATCCTTCATGCTTTTGGCAGTGAGGAAAATGATCGGGATGTGCTTGTCTGTCTGGCGTATCTCTTCGGCCAACGTGAATCCATCCTTCACCGGCATCATCACATCCAGAATACAGATATCGAAACCGCCTTTGGCAAATTCATCATACCCTTTCTTGCCATTATCGGCCAAGGTGGTAGTGTAGCCTTTCGCGTTCAGATATTCGCGAAGCAACATTCCCAGGTTCGGGTCATCTTCTGTGAGTAGTACGTTTATCTGTTCTGCGCTCATGCTTCGGTGTATTTATGGGGGATGAGTATTTCAAATCGGCTTCCCTTGTTCAGTTCGCTGTTCACTTTTATCCAGCCGTTGTGCTTGTCAACAATGGCTTTCACATAGCTCAGACCAAGTCCGAAACCTTTTACATTATGGATGTTCCCTGTCGGAACACGGTAAAGTTTATCAAATATCTTTTTCTGGTTCTCTTTCGATATGCCGATGCCGTTATCCTCTACAAAGACAACGATACCCTGCGCTTCGTTCCGTGTGCCCACCTTTATTATCGGGATCTTCTCGGTGTATTTCAGCGCATTGTCAACCAGATTGAATACCACGTTGGTAAGGTGAATTCTGTCTGCCTGCACCAACGTGTTCGTGGCCTGGAGGTCGGTAATGAACGACCCGCCTCTACGCTCCAGTTGTATCTTCATGTTCTGAAGCACCTGGTCAACCACCTCGTTCACGTTCATATCAACGATCTTCAGCTTCAGTTCGCCCTTATCCATTACGGCCGTCCGAAGTACGTTCTCCACCACCATGGCCAAGCGTTTGTTCTCGTCAGCGATCACGTTGATGTAGTTGTCAACGATACCCTCGCGCGTTTTGATGTCCGGGTCGCTCAGCGCCTGGCAGGCCAACGAAATGGTGCTGATAGGCGTTTTCAACTCGTGGGTCATGTTATTGATGAAGTCGTTCTTTATCTCCGAAACTTTTTTCTGGCGGATGATGGTAGAAACCGTGAATGAGAACGAGAAGATGATGACCAGAATGAACATGGTTGACACCGTAAGCAGCAACCACATGGTACGCAGCAGGTACTTGTTCTGGTTCGGGAAGAAGATGCTCAGGAATTTAGGTTGGCTGAAAACATTGCCCGGTGTGAGGTTCACCTTGTGCTCAGATGCAAGGATGCCATCGATATGATCGGTCCCACCCTCCAAGTGAAAGGCGTTCATGAACGGGTCGAATATGCCGTAGGCGTAGTCTGCCTCAATGCCTTTGTCTTTCAGTTGCTGATGCAGTAACGAATCGAGCGCAGCGGTATCGATCTCATCGGCCCTGTCGTAGAGGTCCACATTCACTATCTCCTCAAAGATCTCGTTCACCATGTCGGCACGTTTTTCCAACCACTGCAGGTTCATGCTCTGGGCCTGCTTC
>JBFHEW010000653.1:0-2175 GCA_041583955.1 Bacteroidia bacterium
AGCCAATTTCTCATCGGCCAAGGGATGGCTCTTATCTTCTCCCTCGATGGCATCGCTGAGGATCTTCTTCACTTCGCGGCTGCTCACCTCCTCGCCACTTTCAGTGGTGAGTGATTCGGAGAAGAACGATTTCAGCAGGAAGGTTCCGAACTGTGTTTGAACGTACTTGCTATTGGCCACGCGCGAAATGGTTGAGATATCGAGCCCAACGATGTCAGAGATATCCTTCAGGATCATGGGCTTGAGTTTGGTCTCGTCTCCCGTAAGGAAATACTCCTTCTGGTATTCCATGATGGCCTCCATGGTGCCGTAGAGCGTCATTTGGCGTTGCTGAATGGCATCGATGAACCACTTGGCGCCATCGAGTTTCTGCTTCACGAACTGCACGGCATCCTTCTGCTCCTTCTTGGCCTTTCCTTTCGAATCGGAATAGGTTCGGAGCATCTGCTTGTATTCCTTGCTCACTTTGAGTTGCGGGGCATTCCGTCCGTTGAGGGTGAGTTCCAGCTTGCCATCCTCGTTGGTGATGATGAAATCGGCCACGATGTTCTGCACGATCTTGGTGCTATCGGACAGCGAATCGCCCGGGCGCGGGTTGAGTTTCAGTATCTCGTCCAGCACCTTCTTCAGCTCGTCTTCGTCTATCTGCAGGCGTTGGCAGATCTTGGAGTAGTGTTTCTTCGAGAACTCATCCATCATTTTCTCGATGAGCGTTTTGGCCAGCGCTATGTGCTCGGTCTCTTCCTTGGCATTGAGTTGCAGCAAGAGGCACTCCTGCAGGTTGCGGGCCCCAACGCCAGCCGGCTCAAAGCCTTGTATCACCTCCAGCATGTCTTCCACCTCGTCCTCATTGGTGTGCAGGTTCTGCGTAAAGGCGAGGTCGTCCACAATGGCAAAAAGCTCCCTTCTCAGGTATCCATCATCATCCAGGTTACCGATAATGGTTTCGGCAATGGTGCGCTGCTGTTCGGACAACACCCGCATGCCGAGCTGTTCGCTCAGTATCTCGCGGAAACTGTAGCCGCTGCTCAGGGGCGATTCGCGCTCCTCGTCATCGGCACTCGTGTTGTTGGCGTAGAGTTTGTAATCGGGGATGTCGTCATCATCGAGGTAATCTTCAATGGTGAACTCATCGTCTGCATTGGGGTCGTCATCATATTCGTCCTGCTCGTTCTGCAGGTCGGCAAGGTCTTCGTCCATCTCATCGCCTTCGGGTCCTTCTTCGAGGGCCGGGTTCACCTCCAATTCTTCCTTGATGCGCTGCTCCAATGCGATGGTAGGTATCTGCAACAGCTTCATGAGCTGTATCTGTTGCGGGGATAACCGTTGCAGTTGCTTCTGTTGTAACCGTTGTTTCAGTGCCATGCCAGTGGTGTTTTACGATTGGTGCAAGTTCGTGATTCCAATTTGAGTGCCAAAGGATTTTTGACAATGTAATTTCCTCATTAAAATGGAAATAATGAAGAAAAGCGTCTTCTTTGCAGCCCATTTGCGCCAGACCGTAGGTGCCTGTGGCTTTTAATCGCTATTGTTGTTCCCTCATTTAATCATTGAAGATGAAAATTGTTGTCCTTTCACGCAATTCAAAGCTGTATTCTACCAGAAGATTGGTGGAGGCAGGAGAAAAGCGTGGACACGAAATGCTGGTTGTTGATCATGCGAAATGCGACATCATCATTGAAAAGAAGCGCCCGCATATCATGTACCAAGGGCAGGAATTGACCGATGTGGATGCGGTGATACCGCGTATAGGCGCATCCATCACCTTTTACGGAACAGCCGTTGTGCGTCAGTTTGAGATGATGAAGGTGTTCACTGCGGTGGAATCGGTGGCCTTGGGCCGCTCGCGCGATAAGCTGAGAAGTCTGCAGATCCTCTCAAGGGCCGGACTCGGTCTGCCTAAGACCGCTTTCACCAACTACTCGAAAGATGTGACCGAGGTGATCAAGCAGGTGGGCGGAGCACCGTTGGTGATCAAGCTGCTGGAGGGCACCCAAGGCGTTGGCGTGGTATTGGCCGAAACGAACAAGGCGGCCGAATCGGTGCTCGAAGCCTTCAACGGGCTGCAGGCGCGTGTCATTGTGCAACAGTTCATCAAGGAGGCCGGTGGTGCCGATATCCGGGCGTTTGTGGTGGATGGCATTGTGGTGGGCGCCATGAAACGACAGGGCAAGG
>JBFHEW010000654.1:0-2175 GCA_041583955.1 Bacteroidia bacterium
CCCGCAGGTGGAACGTTCGCAGGCAGCGGAATGTCGGGAGATGTGTTCGATCCAGGTGTTGCCGGAGTTGGCGAACACCTCATTGAATACACGTATTATGAGGTGATCGAGTGTCCTGCAACGGCCGAAGTAACCATTACGGTCGATCTCTGTACTGGCATATCCGACCGCTCTGTTCTGAATGGACTGAATGTTCTACCGAATCCTTCTTCGGGTTGGATCATGATCGAGAACAATGGCGAAGCGTCAGGCCGGGCCGAATTCTCGGTCACCGATATGGTGGGGCGTACGATCATCGCTCCGGTTTCTGCAGAATTGGCAGGCCTCAGATTACCACTCGACCTTACAGCAGTTGCAAGCGGACAATACCTTCTTCAAGTGATACAGAATGGGAAGCGGGTAGCAGTGATGCGCGTGTCAAAAGAATGACCGATAGGTCCGATTCGGAAGCTGAAAAGGGTTGCTGCACAGGCAACCCTTTTTTATTGCCCGTATTCGTTTAGTTTTGACTTCCCAATTTTTACATCATGACCGAATTCATAGCACGACCGATATTCAACGAGGAACACGACATGTTCCGTCAATCCGTAAGAGATTTCATTGCCCAGGAAATCGTACCACACAATGCCGAGTGGGAGAAGAACCACATGGTGAGCAGAGAAAGCTGGACGTCCATTGGTTCGAACGGATTCTTGTGCATGCAGGTACCGGAGCAATACGGTGGACTTGGTATTACCGACTTCCGTTACAACGCCATTTTTGCAGAGGAGTTGAGCAGGGCAGGGGTGGCCGGCCCAGCGGTAGGATACCCATTGCACAGCGATATCGTATTACCTTATATCCTCGATTTCGGTTCGGAGGAAATGAAACAGAAGTGGTGTCCGAAGATGGTGAGCGGAGAGGCCATTGCTGCCGTAGCCATGAGCGAACCTGCAGCAGGTAGCGACCTTCAAGGAATGAAGTGCGTGGCCGAAGACAAGGGAGACCATTACTTGGTGAACGGTTCCAAGACCTTCATTACCAACGGGTATCTGTGCGACATCGTTGTCTGTGCTGTCAAGACCGACCCTTCGTTGGGCGCAAAAGGAATCAGTCTATTGCTGATAGAAGCCGATATGGAAGGTTTTACCAAAGGAGAACCATTCCATAAGATCGGGCTGCATGCGCAGGATACCTGCGAGCTTTTCTTCGATAACGTGAAGGTGCCGAAAGAGAACCTGATAGGTAAAGAAGGAGAAGGCTTCAAATACCTGATGCACGAATTGGCGCAGGAGCGCTTGGTGGTGGGTATCGGTGCCATTGGGGCAGCAGAGGGCATTTTCTGGAAAACGGTTCAGTATGTGAACGATAGGAATGCGTTCGGACAGGCCATTTCGCGTTTTCAGAACACAAGGTTCAAAATGGCCGAAATGGCCACCGAAATAACCAAGGCGCGTGCTTTTCTCGATCAGTGTCTCATGCTTCATCTAGAAGGTAAACTCGATGCCGCCATGGCCAGCATGGTCAAGTTGACCACCACCGAAGTACAATGCCAAGTGGCCGATGAGTGCTTGCAGTTACACGGTGGTTATGGATACATCTGGGAGTACGATGTGGCCCGGGCTTGGGCGGATGCGCGTGTACAACGCATTTATGCAGGAACCAACGAGATCATGAAGGAATTGATCGCGCGGAAGATACTCGGCAAATAGACCGACCTTTCGGCTGATGCTTCTTGTGTTCAGCCGGAATAGGATTCACTCCCGTAGGATCTTCTCCATTTTCCGTCCTTTCGCCAATTCGTCCACCAATTTATCGAGGTAGCGTACCTGTTGCGTGAGCTTGTTCGTTATCTCCTCCACGCGATAGCCGCAGATGGAGCCGGTAATGAGCTTGGCATTGGGGTTCAGCTTGGCACTTTCGAAAAATGTTCTGAATGTCACCTTGTCTTCGATGAGGGTTGTGAGACGGTCATCATCGTACCCGGTCAGCCACTGTATCACCTGGTGTAATTCATCCTTGGTTCTGCCTTTCTTCAGCACCTTTTGCAAATAGTGCGGATACACGGAGGCAAACGTCATCTCCGCTATGCGTTGGTCGTGATGGCTAGTGTCTGTCATTTCGTGTTGTTCATGTGATCAAATAGCGTTGATTACAGTTCCTCTTTCACGAATTTACGGTCAAAATATATTCAGG
>JBFHEW010000655.1:0-2174 GCA_041583955.1 Bacteroidia bacterium
AGCCGAATGCAATGGAGAAGAAGAGAATGGTAAGGCAGTGTTTCATTTGATCGGATTTTTTATTCGCATCAAAGAAAAACAATAATTGAACCATAATCATGACGTTGAGGCTGACAGTTATCATGGTCTGCAACGGAAATGCCATTGTTGTTCCATCAGCTCAATGCTGCTTTTTGTTCAGGGGGACATTGATTCTGTCAGCGACCGGTCCAATGCATCGGTTCCCTCGGACCGTTGGATTTTTGCGTCAGAGCCTTTATAATCGAAGAAGTTCGAGGAACGATAGTCCGAAAATGAAGAAACCGCCTCATTTGAAGCGGTTTCTTGTGGGCCCACCTGGGCTTGAACCAGGGACCCCTTGATTATGAGTCAAGTGCTCTAACCAGCTGAGCTATAGGCCCGTGCCTTGCGGCTTGTTCGTTCTATTCCGAACGGACGGCAAAAGTATATATTTGGCCGTTGTCTACCAACAGGGTTTTCATGCAACCGAAAGACTTTCCCAATATCATATTCGACCTTGGAGGTGTTATCCTCAATCTCGATTATTCGCGGACCATATCAGCATTTGTGCAATTAGGCATCAACGACTTTGATGCGAGTTATTCGCAGCTGGTACAAACCGGTCTGTTTGATGATTACGAACGTGGGGAAATAAGTTCTCAGGATTTCCGCGATGGTATCCGCGAAGTATTCCGCGTAAACCGCACTGATGCTGAGATCGATAGCGCGTGGAACGCCATGCTGCTCGACCTTCCATCAGAGCGGCTCCACTTGCTGCAACAGCTTCATGCAAGCAAAAGGATCGTACTGCTCAGCAATACCAACGAGATACATATAAGGCAATTCAACGGAGCGCTGAAGGCAAAACATGGCCTGAGTGATCTTTCTCCGTATTTCCTACGGTTGTATTATTCGTACGAAGTAGGAATGCGGAAACCGGAAGGGCGGATATTCGAGCATGTTCTCCGGGATCAGGGTTTCGAACCGTCAGAAACCCTGTTCATTGACGATTCGCCTCAGCACATTGAAGGGGCGCGTAGAGTTGGCCTTCATGCTTACCACCTCCAAGCGGATAAAGGGGAAACGATCCTCGATCTATTCTGATATTTCCTGGCAGAGCTCCATCAGCACTCCGGACGCATCTTTAGGGTGCACGAAGCAAATGAGTTTGTTGTCGGCCCCGCGCTTCGGATGCTCATTCAATAGTCGGAATCCTTCTTTTCGCAGCCGTTCCATTTCTGAATGGATATCTGCTACGGAGTACGCCACATGGTGCAATCCTTCTCCCCGTTTTTCAATGAACTTGGCAATGGCACTTTCGCTCGAGGTGGCCTGCAAGAGCTCGATCTTGTTATTTCCGGTGAGAAAAAAGGCGGTGATCACATGCTCCGATTCTACGGTTTCCTGTTTGTAGCACTCGGTGTTCAACAGCTTCTCGTAGATGGGGATGGATACCTCCAGGTCAGCAACGGCAATTCCAAGATGTTCAATGTGTTCCATGGTGCAAAATAAAAAGGCCAACTCAAATGAGCTGGCCTTTCTGTTTCAATTTCAAATGTTCAACGCTTGAAAGTGGCCGTTTGGGTGCCGTAATTCAGGTAATAGGTTCCTTTTTCAAACCCGGAAACATCTACTCTTTTGCCAACTCCTTTGGCAACAATGTTGCCGTAGGCATTGTAGACCTCGTAGAGTGTATTATCTGAGAAGTTGATCGCATCAGACACCTTTTTGCCATCGCCAGGCTGGAACGTGATCTCCGGAAGTGGAGAGGTCAGTTTGGTTTCGAACGAATAGCGTGGCTTACTTCTGTGGTCGGTCTGCTTAACCCTGAAACGGTTCTGGCCGCTGTGAACGGTTGTCAATTGTACTGAGTACTCGTTCTTTTCAGGGCTACCCTTTCCTTCAAATTCTCCTACTTCAACCCATTTGTTCCAACGGAATTGCTCAATGGTGTATGGCAATTTCCCGGTTTCGTTGGTTGTGGTAATGGCAAGCACACCGTCTTTGCTGATACCGATAGAGGCCACTTCGAAAGTGCTCATAGGCTTCAGCACCTCCGGGTTCACCACTTTGGGCTTACAATCGTCCTTATGTGAGATGCGGATCTCGATAGGAGCTCCCAGATTGAGTTGAAAGAAACTGAGGTCGATCTCAAACGCGCTTGAGTTGATCTC
>JBFHEW010000656.1:0-2172 GCA_041583955.1 Bacteroidia bacterium
ATCCTTGACGTCCCGTTCGGGTTGAGGTAATATCCGGTATTGTCGCGGTCGTAGATGATGGATGGTCTGATGTCGTTGAGGATGGAAATGTTATCCGGATTGAGGTAGAAACCGGTGTTGTTCTGATCGTAGAAGATGGGGGCACGGAAGTCTCCATCGGCCCTACCGCTGCCACTTATGATGAAATTGGCGCTTTGTACAAAGGAGTTCTGATTCTGAATACCGTAGCTACCTACGTTTCCCTCATGAAGGAGGGCAGCATCCAATCCATCGGCATTCCTGATGCGGAGTGAGTTGTTTCCGTAGCCTGCATGGTACAGTGCGGTTGCAGATTGTCCTTCGCGATGAAAACCGATGGAAGGGTTGGAGGCGTTGTTGGTGGCCACCTCAATATTAGAGGAAGCATAGAGACCGTTGCTCATAGCCGTGTTATGGAGTATCTCCAGTTTAGAGGAAGGTGCCATGGTTCCAATACCCACCCGCTTGTTGAATCCATCCAACGAAAGCACGTTATCGGTGCCATTTATGTTTGAATGAGGATTGGTACGACCACCTGCATCTGAGAACCCGAAATCCAGAAAGCCTCTGCGAGACCCCCAGTTTCCTTGGTTGATGACGAATTTGCGATAATCGGCAGCATTTGCCGGATTGTAGGTGGCAAAGGTCAAGGTGCTTCCGTGGTTGTTGTTGCCTTGACTTGAAGCGATCACAAGGTCGCTGTAGGCCGAAGAAAGCACCAGTTGTGCTCTTCCATTCGCTGATGTAACGCCTTCGAGTCCTTCAAAACGATTCTGGCCACCGCCACCACCACTCTGGTGAATGTTGACCTTGCCCATCACGTGCAATTTTGAGGCCGGTGCGGTGGTTCCAAGACCAATACCATCAGTCCCGTTGCTGTACAGATAAGCCCCGCCATTCGTTCCAAGTCTGAGCCCACCGTGCGATCCGGTCTGTTGCCCGTAGATTCCGGCCATGTTGGCCACATTCACATCGCCTATCCAAGAGTCATCTCCCACTTCGAGTACATTGCCAAAACCGTGATTGACGTAATAGGTACTTGCCTGCGTGGTTCCGTTCACATTCAATCTGTAGCCTCCGGGTGCAGTACCGATACCCACATCGGTACCGTTGTCCTGTGTGGCTCCGTTGCCCAAGGTGGTGCCTCCGGTCCAACGTGCCAGGTAGTTCACTGTACCTGACCCACCATGGATACTGGCGGGGTCGATGGCCGAGGCAGCAAGGTCGCCATTGTTGTTGGTCTGTACTATTCTGTTCCCCGATCCGCCCAGACCGCTTATCCTGGTATTGCCTTGAACGTGCAGTTTCTGGGCCGGTGCAGTGGTTCCGATACCTACGTTGCCTCCGCCTGAGTTGATGGCCAGGTCTGCCCACGCATTGAGGGTTCCGGAGTGGCCACCCAACTGGGCAACGCCCGAAAGCTGACCCAAGATGACAGATGCACTGCTGAAACCGAAGGCTCCACCGCCTTTCCAACTTGTTGGCGTGTTGCTGTAACCTCTTATGGTGATAGATTGCGCATCCGAGGTAGCTTCGCCTACCGACAGTTTATGGCCGGGGCTGGTATTGCCAATGCCCACATTGGTGCCATTGTCGTACGTGACCCCGGTGCCTAAGGTCGATGCGCTTGTCCACCGTGACAGGTAATTCGAGATTCCCGTTCCGGTTACCCCAAGGTCAGGTTGCCAGCCTACGGTAGAACCATCTGATTTAAGCACCATTCCAGCGGTTCCGAGGTCGCCATTGATGGCAATGGAAAGACTGCGCCCACCCAGGAAAAGGCGGTCGTCCAAGTTCTTTTCCCCTATATACACGTCTGTGCCTTCTCCGAAATAGACAAGGTTGTCCACGTATGACGGGCTGTAGCCGATGCGTATGGACGAATTGGCCCCTGTGTTCTGAACATGCAGCTTATCGGTACCGGCTGCGCCTATGCCTACGTTTCCGTTCACCAATAAGCCTCCAGCACCTTGAATGTCAACTGCTCCCGCGTCAGCGCTGATGATCCTTCCGGATCCTGCTCCGGTCAGCCCATCGTATGCCTGATCGAGTGTGCTGGCATTGCCGGTTCCGGTTCCGATGGTCACCCACGCAAGCGCGGTGCCGTTCCAGTACTTCAGTCGCTTAACGTCCGTGTCAAATACCATCAGGCCG
>JBFHEW010000657.1:0-2168 GCA_041583955.1 Bacteroidia bacterium
AGCTTTTCTCTGGCAAGAACGCGCTGCTTGTCTCGCACTTGCACCAAGTAGATGCCAGCGCTGAGGTCGTTCCTGTCCACTCGGATAGAAGTGGTGCTGATCTGACCGTAGTCGCGCACGGTTTTACCGGATGGGTCAATGAGTTGTACCGAGATGTCCGTGTTGAATCTGTTTTCGATCTTAACGGTAGAGAAATCACTCATCGGATTCGGGAATACGCTCACTTCAACGCCTCCGTTTTCCAGCTCATCCACGCCAGTGAATGCTACGATGCAGGTATTGAAAGGGTCTACACTTGTTATCGTTTCCTCGTAATTCTGATTCACCACCGATTTGATATTGGAGATGCAGATGAGCGTATCGGTAAGCGAGAAATACCTGATCCTGCACAGCGGAGAAGGGGTTTGGAAACGCGGTATAAGCGAGTCCTGATAACTGATGCCGATCACTTCTCCTTGGCCTAACGACCATTCTGGCGTGATAGGGTAGTACTGAGGATCAACCAGGTTCTCCACGCTCTGAATGGTAAGGCCGGAGATCTCAAACTGATAGGCCGCCACATAGTTGTGCGGATTCTTCATGTAGATGTCAATGTAATGCTGATTGTGATCCACATTACCAATGCTGAACTGGACCGTATCGAAGATGTTGGTGACACCATAGGGGAAATTGCAATGGTCGTGTGCCGATCCGGTCACGTGTCCGTCATTCGTAAGCGAACAATCGATCATCAGGGCGGCATCGTAAACATCTATCTCGCCATCGGCATTCAGGTCGTTGCATGTTCCTGGGGTGAGGTCGTTGGCCAGAATGCCGGTAACATAATCATGGGCATCCACGATGTCCTGGTTGGAGTCTGCATTGATGTCTCCACGAAGTGTACTTCCTGCGCACACGCCATTGCAGTCGGGCTGTGCCGATCCGTAGAGTTCACCAAGGCAATCCACGTAAGGCTGGCAATCCGGCACCTGATTCACGTACATCGTTCCGTTCGCATTCCGACCGATGTAGATGCAGAGTTGCGCCCAATTGTTGAGGTGATTGAGTTCGTAACGTCCGAGTGCATCTGGGTCGTTGTCCCAATTGCAGGTGTTCACAAAGGTGTACAGGCCGGTATCCACATCGGTCACATCGATCCATTGGCACGAAAGGCCGGAAGAGTAGATGTCGCCACAGCCGGCAGAAATGCCCATGGTGCTGCAGCCGTACTGGAACGTTCCGCCACCGGAACACTCAAGATCCATGACACAGAACCCGTTCTTGAAACCGATGGGAAGTTCAATGCCATTCACATCATACAGCTTGTATTCGGCATACCCTTTATAATGTGTGTGGTTGTGGCAGTTCACAAAATCGAACTGATCGGGGTTTGCGCTCGGACTTCCAATGTAGTAGTCAAGGTTACCAATGTTCTTGATATGGGTTGTGAAACGGATGATGTTCCTCATTCCATAACCGTTCATGCAGCCCTCTGCCACCTGACAGTCGTTTGCAGGCACGTTCATGTTATCCATGTAGAGCGAATTGGCAAGGGCCAACGAATCCACGATCAGGTCCGGGCCATCCGGGCAAAGTGGGTTTCCGGGATAGATACAGTTTCCATCAGAAACCGATGCCAACGGGTTGTAATTGCAGGCGTTGGGATCCATGCAGCCTACCACTGGGCCATTGTAGGTCAACGACCATTCAATGCTTCCGGTGCAATTGCCGAGGTGACTACCGATACGTATCCAGTATTCTGTTCCGCCCTCCAGAAGCGCGCCTCCTATCATGGCCTGTGGGCCGCAGCCTCCTTGGTCGTTGTCGTAGTAAATGGTTGCTGTATTGTCTTCCGCCCAATTGAGCCCGTTGCAGTAATCGTAGATCCAGATCTTGGTGTTGCAGCTATTGTTGCAAGCTTCTATGGCGTAAGTTCCATTCTGCGCTGGTGTGAAACTGTACCAGGTGTCAGTGGCGGGGGCAGTGAAGGTTCCTTCGCTTATCACGAGTGCGTCTCCGCAGGTGGATCCCGGTGGGCAATTGAATACCTCGGTGGCGTTGCTATTGAAATCTCCTCCTGTAACCGTTTCCACGCCATCAATGAGAATGGTGTACGAGCCTTGCCCGAACCCACAGCAGATGCCATCGCCAAACTGGTCTGTTATTTCAAACCGCATGCATGTGTTCTC
>JBFHEW010000658.1:0-2168 GCA_041583955.1 Bacteroidia bacterium
CTAGTTGGCGCATGCATGCTTCAGCGACCTGACCTTTACAGAGTGGCTTTGCCAGCCGTAGGGGTGCAAGACATGCTCCGTTTTCATAAATTCACCATTGGGTGGGCATGGACCGGAGATTACGGTTCCAGCGAAAACGAAGAAGAATTCGAAGCCTTGTATGCATACTCGCCTTTACACAACGTGAAGGAACAGGCATACCCGGCAACATTGGTGACAACTGCAGACCATGACGACCGTGTAGTACCTGCACATTCGTTCAAATTCATTTCCGAGTTACAGGCCAAGCAAACCGGGAACCTTCCGGTCTTGATCCGTATTGACGTGGATGCAGGGCACGGAGCAGGAAAGCCGCTTGCCAAGTCGATTGACGAAAGCGCTGATATCTGGGCATTCGTATTCAAGCACTTAGGAGTCAGAATGAAAGGGTAGTGAGCCTATCTTTGACCCAATGCTCACGCTTCTGCTCGTCCTTTTTCTTACTACCCCTTGCATGGCTCAGAATGTTCAAGTAACGGCTCATAGAGGAGCGTCAGGTCACGCGCCTGAAAATACCGTCTCTTCGGTTCGGAAAGCACTGGAAATGGGTGTTGATAGGATTGAGATCGATGTGCAGCAGACGTCAGACGGGAAAGTCATTCTTTTACACGACAAGACGCTGGATAGGACCACCGACTCGAAAGGAAAAGTGGCGAACATGACCTATGATCAACTGAAAGGCGTGAAGGCACACGGTGGTTTTCAGCAGCAATTCCCTGATGAGTCCATTCCGCTTCTGGAGGATGTTTTTCAATTGATGGATGGCACCACTGAGTTCGTCATCGAAATAAAGGCCGGAAGCAGAACGTACCCTGGTATCGAGGACAATGTAGCTGCGTTGATAAAGAAATACAAGGCAGAAAAATGGGCTTTGGTGCATAGTTTCAACGATCGGGTGCTCAGACATCTACATGCACATCACCCCGAAATCAGGTTGCAGAAGTTGTTTGTTTCGTATTCAGCAGGAATAATGCTCGATTTCAGACTTCATGCGGTTGCACTATCCAAGTACGACTATGTAGAAGGATTCGGAATTGGTAAAGGTGGAGTGAACGCCAAATTGGTGAATCAATTACAACAAATGGGCAAGACCGTTCATGTATGGACCGTGAACAAGGAAGAAGAGATGATGGAACTGATCGGGCTTGGTGTAAACGGCATTATAACGAACTATCCCGAAAAGGCCAAGGCGGTTATTGGCAGCAAATGAGAATGAACCCGAGTTTCATGGCAAACCGGTAAGCGATTCCGTGCATTATTTGAAGTGAATCGTTTTAGGTTGTGCACTATTCAAATACCATCACTAAATTCAACGCTCGAATCCGGTTCTTAATGGTACTCTCTGTTGAGAATCTATCCGCATCATGGAAAATAAACTCAAATCCATATTTCTCGTAGCGCTGGTCACTTATTCGGTGATCGTTTCTGCTGTTGGCATTATTGCCATTTCGCAAGGTGCAGACCGAAGCATATGGCTAGGGGTAACGGTTTCGGCATTCACCATCGTGCTGTACTTTCTCAGGCTCTATCTTGCCCGGGTTCCCAGAACATCGCCCGGATTGATGGGCTTCAGCATCTCCGTTTTCGGCACCACGATGTATTCCATTTTTCAGAGTTACGACCAACAGGCTGTTTCTGCAGGTCCTATCCTTGGAATGGTCTGCTTGGCCGGCTGGGCCGCCTATGTGGTATGGTATTCCGATCTAGGCGATAGGACCAAGGATAGGATCGTTGTGGGCAAGCGTTTGCCCAGGATCGGACTGGAGGATTACGATGGCGATCCGTTGAGTTCGGACGATTGGAAAGGGCAGAAGCGACTGGTGATATTCTATCGCGGAAACTGGTGTCCGATATGCACGGCCCAAGTACAGGAATTGAATGATTTCAAGCCTCAGTTTGATGCTTTAGGAGTGAAAATCACTCTGATAAGCCCGCAATCTCATGTCAAGAGCCGAAACCACGCCAAAAGGGTTGGTATCGATTACGATTTTCTGGTGGATGTTGATAATAAAGCGGCAAAAACCTTGGGAATATTACAGGAAAATGGTCTCCCAGCAGGGTTTCAACTGTTGGGTTACGATAGCGATGTTCCGAAACCGACAACTTTCGTTCTGGACGAACAGGGTAAA
>JBFHEW010000659.1:0-2166 GCA_041583955.1 Bacteroidia bacterium
CACAGATGCAGAAGTGACTCCGCTGCTACAGTCGTTTCATTTAAATGATGTGCCTACCGGTAACTATAACCTGGTGATCGAGGTGAGAGATGATCAGAACCGCGTCATGGAACGTAAGTTCGCTTTCTTTCAACGGGTAAGTTCGGTTGCCCCGAAGGTTTCCAGAGAAGATTATGTAGCGGATGGCGAAACGAATGACATTTACGGCACATTCGTAACACAATATCAGAACCTGGATGACCTGAAGGAGTACCTGCGATGCCTCCACCCTATTTCCACACAGGAAGAAATTGCCATCGTCAACACTCGAATGAATTTCCGCGACAGGAACATGATGTGGAAATTCATGTACAACTTCTGGAAACAGCGTAACCCGGACAATCCGGAACAGGCTTGGTTGAACTACTGGAAAGAAGTGGAAAAAGTGAATGTCGCCTACTCCAACAATCTCAGAAAGGGATATGATACCGATCGAGGTCGGGTATATCTTCAGTATGGCGCGCCCAACACCATTTCACCTAATTATTTCGAGCCCGACACCTACCCTTACGAGATCTGGCATTACTACAAACTCGAAGACCACCTGAACGCAGAACAGAGCAATAAGAAATTCGTATTTGCCAACATGGAACGAGGCTCGAATGAATTCAAGATCATTCATTCTGATGCAAAGAACGAGATAACCAATGTGCGCTGGAACTACGACCTGCAAATAAGGAGCAGTTCCACCATTGATCTGGATCAAGAAGATGGCACTCCCGGTTTCGGAAACCGGTCAAGAGACTTTTACCAGAATCCATACTGATATTTCGGATAGCTTTCCACACCTTCGCATTCCATGCGTGTAGCGGTTGTCATTCTCAATTGGAACGGAAAGTCTTATTTGGATCAATTCCTACCATCGGTCATATCCAATTCGGCCAATGCCAATATCTATGTGGCAGACAACGCCAGTTCTGATGATTCAGTTACTTTTCTGCGAGAGCATTTTCCAAGTGTCAGAGTCATTGAGAATGGAGAGAATCTTGGCTATGCCGGTGGATACAACAAAGCACTCGAAAGGTTGGACGAAGAGTTTTTCGTACTACTGAATTCAGATGTTGAAGTAACTCCCAATTGGCTGGAGCCCATCATTGCCTTATTCGATGCAGATGAGCGCATTGCTGCCTGTCATCCTAAGATCCTGAGTTATCACGACAAGCACCTGTTCGAATATGCCGGTGCATGCGGTGGCTACATCGATAGGTATGGCTTTCCCTTTTGTCGTGGAAGGATCTTCAATGAACTGGAAGCTGACAAAGGTCAATATGACTCTGTGGTAGAGGTTTTCTGGGCTACCGGGGCGTGCATGTTCGTTCGAAGCAAGGTATTCAAGGAACTCGGGGGTCTTGACCACGATTTTTTCGCTCACATGGAAGAAATAGATCTATGTTGGAGAATGAAGCGTGCGGGGCACAGCATCATGGTTCAGCCAGCGTCTGTTGTTTACCACGTTGGTGGAGGCACTCTTTCAAAATCAAGTCCGTTCAAAACATACCTTAACTTCCGAAACGGATTGCAATTGTTGGTCAAGAACCTTCCATCACACGAACTCATTCCTACGGTCTTCTTAAGAATGATACTGGATGGTGTCGCTGCATTCAAATTCCTTGCAGCCGGAAATGCCAAGGATTTTTGGGCCGTTCTAAGAGCGCACGGATCTTTTTACGGGAATCTGCGCAGAACACTCGGCAAACGTTCTGGAAATTATGATGGCGTCACTGCCCGATACAATGGACTTATTGTGGCAGAGCACTTCATAAAAGGGAAGAAAAAGTTCAGCGAGCTGCCTGAAGATAAATTCTAATTGCCTCAACAGCAAGGGAATAGGAATTCACTCCGAAACCGGTGATACTACCGATACAGACACCTGCAATAAGAGAATGATGCCGGAACTCTTCTCTTGCGGCCGTATTTGACATGTGCACCTCTACAACCGGTAACCGAATGGCAGAAATGACATCGCGTATGGCAACCGATGTATGGGTATATCCACCTGCATTCAACACAACCCCATCAAATTTCCCCACAGACTGCTGAAGCGTGTTTATCAATTCACCCTCCACATTACTCTGGTAATGATCGATCTCCACGTCTGAAAAAGATGCTTTGAGCCCCTGCATCAGA
>JBFHEW010000660.1:0-2161 GCA_041583955.1 Bacteroidia bacterium
CATGTTGCGCACGGTCCGTTGTTTGGTGAGTTTCAGGTCCTGAACCTCCTTTTCTTTTCCAAGCAGTTCAATTTCGCGTTGTTTCTGTTCGGTTTCAAACTTCACCTGCATTTCGGCCAACTCGCGGGCGCTTACCATGCGGTCCATGCTGTCGCGCACGTTCTTGGCCATTTGCTGAAAGTCGTAAGAGCGTTTGAAGTCTCCTGTTTCGGCATAGGTTTCGGAGAGTTTCTCATATACCGTGATGCGGTCTTCGATGCTGCCGTAGTTCTTAGCCTCCTTAAGCGCACGGGTGAGGTATCTGAGTCCGAGTTCAGGTCTCTTCGTACGGTTATAGATGTCACCGATGGATGAAAGCGTGATGGTGCTATAGCTGTGATCGCCAATCCTGTTCTCTATTCGTTCTGCCTGCAGAAAGTAGTCAAGACTTTTTGCAAGGTCGTCCTGCTCCATGTAGAACGCGCCCAAGTTGTTCAGGGTGCTTATCTGTCCTTTGTCGTCACCAATGCTCTGTTGAAGCGAAAGTGCCTTTTCGGTGTATGCCAGCGCTTTTTCCCGATTGCCCAATGCCAGGTACACTCCTCCGATATTGGAGTTCTTGCCGGCCATCGAGTTCTTATCACCAACACCTTCGCTTATCTTCAGAGAGTTCTCGTAGAATTCGAGTGCCTGCTCAAATTTCTCCTGCTGATAGTAGATGTTTCCAATGTTGTTCAGCGTATTGGCTTCGCCCACCTTATTTCCCAGTTCCCTGAAGAGGGAAAGCGCGCTCAGAAAACTGTCCAATGCCCGTTCCTGGTTTCCGTTGCCGCGGTAAATGATGCCGAAATTGTTCAGGGCGTTGGCCATGCCCACTTTGTCTCCGGTCTGCTGGAAGATCTTGAACGCATTCTGGTAGTAGGCCAATGCCCGGTCGAGGTCGCCTTGGTTCTTGTACACCAGCCCAAGGTTATTGAGCGAGCTGGCCACTCCTTCCTGGTCGTTGATGTCCTGCCTTATTTCGAGAGAGCGCTCGTAGTTGCCAATGGCCTTGGTGTATTGTCCCTGCATGAGGAATACGTTGCCGATGTTGTTGAGCGACAGGGCTTCATCTTTCCGCGATCCGTTCTTTCGGTCGTTATCCAGGGCCCGGTTATGGAAACTGAGGCTTTTGTCGTAAGCGCCCTTCAATCTGTTAGCTGTTCCGGTGTTATTGTAAATCCGGCTGAGTTTATTCTGGTAGCCAAGCATTACGCTCAGGCGCAGGGCCTCCTTGCTGAGTTCCAGTGACCTGTCAGGGTCAATGCGCAACAGCAATTCACCCGCTTCCACCAGAGCATCTACTCGGGCTGCGTTTCCTTCTTTGAGGGTTGTGCTGAGCAGCTGTGTAAGGCTGTCGACCTCGGCCTGTTGCGCCACTGCAGCCGTTGTGCCCAACAGACAGACGCAAAAAAGGAAGATTCTGCTCAGGGATCGCATGGTCACTAAACTACAAGCAAAAAATCAAAGTCGGATGGCCAGTAGCATCACATCATCAACCTGATCCCGATGTTTACCTTTCCAATCATCGAACGTGCGCGTCAGCTGATCAAGCTGTTCTTCAATGGATAAAGATTTGTTCTCTTCGAGGAAAGCGCGCAACCTACGTATCATGAACTTCTTGCCATTGGGACCTCCGAACTGGTCAACGATTCCGTCTGAGAACAAGTAGGCCACCGTATTCTCCTTGATCTGATGCACATGGTTTTCGAAGGCTTCACTGCTACGTTGCTCTGCGCAGCTTATGGAGACCTTTTTGCCCTCTATCTGTATCAGATTCCCGTTCTCCATGAGGTAAAGAGGCCGTTGGGCACCCGCAAACTCCAGGATCTTCTTCTTCCGGTCAACTTTTATGAGCGCCATGTCCATGCCTTGGTCGCTTTCAAATTCCTTCGCGCTTTGCGCAAATGCCAATTTGATACCCTTGTCCATTTCTTCCAGTACTTCTGAAGGGGAGTTTACCTTCTTTTCGATGATGATCTGGTTCAGAAGGTCGGTCCCTATCATGCTCATGAAGGCTCCGGCCACACCATGCCCGGTACAGTCAACGGCTGCAGCCCACGCTATGTCTCCTTCAGAGAAAACCCAGTAGAAATCTCCACCTACAGTGTCTTTCGGCCTGTAGAAAACGAAATGCTCATCA
>JBFHEW010000661.1:0-2159 GCA_041583955.1 Bacteroidia bacterium
GCTCCCTGTCAGTGCCACATCCAATTGCACCAATCCACCATCGCAAGCAACTCCACCTCCCGATATGGTGGCAGTAGGCTCCTCATTAACGGTTATCGGTGCTCCTGCTACATCAAGGGCAGCACAGATGTTGTTCGCTTGTATCAGCGCCAATACATCGGCCGCAGCCGTGGTACCGAACACAACACCACTCAGATCCAAGGTAGCAGGGTCATAAACAAGCGTATGAATGGTGTAATCGCCTGCTGCTGTCACGTTGAATTCGGGCGTAGCATTGACCGCCTCAATGATGAGGCCTGGGTTCGATGTAAGCACATATCCCACTTGATAACCCGCTGGAACAACCGGTGCGGCATTCTCTGTGGCAGATATGTCGGCCGAGCCGTTACTCATACACACCGGTGAAGCGTCAGCAGTGAGCGTACCCGCCTCTGCTGCACAACCGGCCATGTTCATACGAATCACGAACGCCACATTGAAATTGAAAAACTCAACAGCATTCCATTCACTATTGAAGAAGACCCAACTCCCTTCTGGTACAAACTCATCTTCCGTGGTGCCTATTGTAGCCGCAGATGGTTCGCCTTCGTTGATGCAGGCAAGGTAAGTCCCAGCAGTGAGGAATACAGGTCCGTTCTCCAATGGGTAAGTATAAAGATCGGGATCTGCAGACGCAGCGTAGGTCACCAGCGAGGACGCCACGAGCGAACCAGGCACGTTTCCTGTCATGACGAATATCTCGGCTGTCATGGTATCACCTACAACAGGTGCGGTCCTGTAAGCAGATAAGGAACTGACATAGTCGTCATACACAAGTTCAAACTTATTGCAAAGCTTTCCTTCTACTCCAGAACCTATGCTGAGCGCATTGGTAATGTTCCCTCTTTCCCGTGAGAAAACAGAGTCGGTAACGGCAAATGCCTGCGTGTCGGTGTTATTGCTGATATCGGGGTCGGCAGGTTGGCCGGACGCCCTGATGGAGAGTTCATAATCCTGAACAACCGGTGGAGGCGTAAACCAGGTGGAAGAAATGAACGGTTGGGTCTGGCCGCCATTTAGAGAACCGGCTGTTTCGTTCTGCGTGAACACGCTTTGAAATCCAGCATCGAAAATCTCGAAGAAAAGCGAGCAACTTGACACAGTTGAAGTGCTCACGTTGGTCACATCTCCCGTTGGGACGATGGGACGTACCTGAGATACCGGGGTAAGCGGATATTCTCCCGTGTAAGCGTTCGATGCTTCAAGGTCATAAGCGTTATCCAGACCGATATAGATGTTGTCAATGCTGATAAGATTGTCGTCATCGGACTCATGCCTGAAAGCAATTCGGATATTCTGCCCGACATAACTTCCGAGAGCCACCGACCATGCTTGAAGCAAACCATTGTTTCCATTGAAGGAGGTGTGTGCAATCCCCGCTGTCAGGTTGGCTGTACCACCGATTCCTTCTGCAAAGTCGGCCAATTCAACCGTGAAATCGGAAGGATTTGAACCACCCGTTGGAGACAGTAGAACCTTGTAACCATCCATATAGGTAGGTCCTTCAAACGGAGCTGATTCCCATTTCAATACCATTGTCGGGTCGCAGATGGTTACTGCATCCAGAATAAGCCAATTATTGGCCACACCGAAAGGGCTGAACCAAGAAGAGGATTGGGCCACCCAATTGGTATCACCTGGTAGGGTGCTTTGGAACTCAACACTAGTGAACCAATTCGCTGGCCTGCCATTCGCATCCGTCAATCCATCAAGGTCCAAATTGATCCAACCGGCCGGAATGACATCGCTCTGAAAATCCTCGAACAACAGAACAGAAGGACATCCTCCCATCGGAGTAGACAGTTGAGACATATCCGGAACCTCATTGATAAACGCCCCTGCTCTGTGCGCAAGGCTTACGTTGCTTGCCGATTGGGAAATAGTGTGACTTTGGGCTTGCGTGCTCCTTAACTGAGCGTAGGTTGATGACGCGAAGAGCGCAAAAACCAGGTAGAGGAAAGCTTTTTTCATAGTAGATCGGTTTGGTTAATTGATTCAAATATAGAATAGCATCTAACATAAAACAACTATAACGTTTTCAATACTTATTCACATTGTGTTACATGAGAATCATTAAAAACCAACCACACACGATTGAAAGAGACTGTAAACAACCCTCA
>JBFHEW010000662.1:0-2139 GCA_041583955.1 Bacteroidia bacterium
ACGTACAGATGGGGCGATGCCATCACACCCATTATCGCGGTGGAATATCTGATGCTCCGCATGGGAGTAAGCTACGATGTGAATGTATCCAAGCTCAACAAGGCCACTGGGTTTCAAGGCGGTTTGGAGATCTCACTCAAGTGTACCATTGTGGATGGCTTCTATTATTCTGGTCGACAGTCCAAGAAGTAACCGTTTCAACACCTTAACTGTACTCGTTTTCTATATTTGATACCCACTCAAAAAATCGGGTATGATCCAAAAGATAAACTCACTACAAGAATATCACGAACAGTACGCTAAAAGTGTTGAAGATCCAGAGGGGTTTTGGAACGAAAAAGCCGAAACTTTCCGCTGGAATAAGAAGTGGGACAGAACTCTGGAATGGGAGTTTGAAACACCTTCAGTAAAGTGGTTTCTGGGTGGGAAGCTGAACATTACAGAAAATTGTCTGGATCGACATCTCGAAACCAGAGGCGACCAAGTTGCCATCCTTTTTGAACCGAACGACCCGAATGAATCAGCAGAGAAGATAACCTATAAAGAACTCCACAGCCGTGTGTGTGCTTTCGCGAATGTGCTTAAGCGGAACGGAGCCAAAAAAGGAGATAGAATCTGCCTGTATATGCCGATGACGCCCGAATTGGCCATTGCCACACTGGCCTGTGCCAGAATCGGGGCCATTCATTCGGTGGTTTTCGCTGGGTTTTCAGCCCGATCATTGGAAGACAGAATTAACGATGCTACGTGCAACATCATCGTTACGGGTGATGGCGCGTATCGCGGAGCGAAGACCATCGACCTGAAAGGAATTGTGGATGCAGCGTTGAAACACACACCTTCCATTCAGAAATGCATTGTCCAGAAAAGGATCGGTTCAGTTGTCAATATGCAAGAAGGTCGTGATGTGTGGTTGGACGAGGAATTGAAGCAAGTGAATGACGTTTGCCCAGCCGAAGAAATGGACAGCGAAGACATGCTTTTCGTGCTTTATACTTCGGGGTCTACAGGCAAACCGAAGGGCGTGGTTCATACCTGTGGCGGCTACATGGTCTATGCAGAGTACAGCTTCAGAAACGTGTTCCAGTATCAAGAAGGCGATGTGTATTGGTGCACGGCCGATATCGGCTGGATCACTGGCCACACCTACATCGTTTACGGCCCGCTGTTGACTGGAGCAACCACCGTGATGTTTGAAGGTGTTCCAACATATCCCGATGCTGGTCGTTTTTGGGATGTTTGCGACAAGCATCAGGTCAATCTTTTCTATACCGCGCCAACCGCCATTCGTGCGCTGGAGGCCCAAGGCTTGGACTACGTGAAGCCATATAAACTGGACAGTCTACGTGTACTAGGCTCGGTCGGAGAGCCGATCAATGAGGAGGCTTGGCATTGGTACAACGACCATATCGGTAAAGGGAAGTGCCCTATTGTGGATACATGGTGGCAGACCGAAACAGGTGGAATCATGATCTCGCCATTGGCTGGAATTACACCACTTAAGCCAAGCTTTGCCACATTGCCATTACCAGGTGTTCAACCTTGTTTGGTTGATGCTGATGGCAATGAAATTGAAGGAAATGATGTGCAGGGAAATCTCTGTATGAAGTTCCCATGGCCGAGCATGCTGCGCACGACCTACGGAGACCATGAGCGCTGTAAAACGGTTTATTTCTCCACCTACAAAGGCAAGTATTTTACGGGCGATGGTTGCCGCAGAGACAAGGATGGTTGTTACAGGATTACGGGCCGTGTCGATGATGTAATCAACGTTTCGGGTCACCGCTTCGGTACGGCCGAGATTGAAGCAGCCATTGACGAGCATGAGAACGTAGTGGAAACAGCCGTGGTGGGCTACCCGCACGACATCAAAGGACAAGGCATTTACGCTTATGTGATCTGCAATAATCCACCAGCCAACATGGACGAATTCCTGAAGGAGATCAATGCGGTGGTAGTCGAAATGATCGGGCCGATTGCCAAGCCTGATAAGGTTCAAGTGGTTTCAGGTCTGCCTAAAACGCGTTCAGGCAAGATCATGCGAAGAATTCTGAGAAAAGTAGCAGAAGGCGATATCTCCAATCTCGGAGACACATCTACCTTGCTTGACCCTGCTGTGGTTGATGAAATTAAATTAGG
>JBFHEW010000663.1:0-2123 GCA_041583955.1 Bacteroidia bacterium
AATGTGAGAAATGAGCATGTAAGACCATCGTACGAATTAGCTTCGCTGAACTTCGTTTCAGATATTCGCCACACCAAAAACTCGGTCCTGAAGCTTTCAATCGTCATCGTCAATTATAATGTGCAGCACTTCTTGGAGCAGTGCCTGCAATCTGTGATGGTGGCTGTTGAGAACGTTGAGTCGGAGGTTTTCGTGGTCGATAACAAGTCGGTGGATGGCTCCGTTGCAATGGTGGCGTCTAAATTTCCTTCGGTGAAACTTATCGCCAACAAGGATAACGTAGGTTTCTCTAGAGCAAACAACCAGGCCATGAGGTTGGCAAAAGGCGAATACATACTTCTGCTGAATCCCGATACGCTTGTTGAGGCCGATACGTTCGAAAAAGTGGTTCGCTTCATGGATGCGCATTCCGATGCAGGAGGATTGGGCATCAAGATGGTGGATGGTAAGGGGAACTTCCTTCCAGAAAGCAAGCGAAGTCTTCCTACACCGGAAGTGGCTTTCTACAAGATATTCGGATTAAGCTGGCTGTTTCCTCGCTCAAAGAGATTCGGTAAGTACCATCTCACCTATTTGGACAAGGAAAAGACACACGAGATAGAGGTACTTTCAGGCGCATTCATGCTGATGCGCAAAAGCGTGTTGGACAAGGTTGGTCTGCTTGATGAGGATTATTTCATGTACGGTGAAGATGTCGATCTTTCGTACCGTATCATCAAAGGTGGGTATAAGAACTACTACTATCCCGAAGCACGCATCATTCATTATAAAGGGGAAAGCACCAAAAAAGGGAGCCTCAATTACGTGTTCGTGTTTTACCGGGCCATGGCCATTTTTGCTAAGAAGCACTTTTCCAAAGAGCGGGCCCAGATGTTCTCGTTGCTTATCAATTTCGCCATTCTTCTGCGCGCTTCCATTTCGGTGGTACACAGGTTCCTGAGACGTATTGCGTTGCCGATCGTTGATGGCGCGTTGATCTATGCCGGTCTTTTCTTGATATCATACTATTGGGAGTCTTCCGTCAAATCGGGCGAAGGGCTACATTACCCCAACGAATTCTTCCTGTTCGTTTTGCCAACGTACGTGTTTGTCTGGCTGATATCAATGCATTTTTCTGGCGGATACGATAAACCGACCAGACTCACCAACATCATGCGAGGCCTGGTGGTCGGGTCCGGTATCATACTCATAGGTTATGGTCTTCTGGGTGAGGAAGCAAGATTCAGTCGTGCAGTCATCGTGCTGGGATCCATCTGGGCGCTGATGGTCATTCCCGCACTGCGCTTCTTGCTACATTTACTCAAAGTAGAAGGATTCAACCTCAATAGCGAAAAGACCAAACGTTTTCTCGTTGTAGGAGGTCCAGCAGAGATTGAGCGTGTAAAGAGCCTGCTGAATGACACGTTCAAAACACCGGGGTTCATCGGTGGGTATGAGGTTGCTGACCCGAACGACCTGTCGCAATTGGACGATTTCATTCGCATCAATAAGGTAGGAGAGGTCATTTTCTGTGCGAAGGATATTCCAGCCCAGCGTATCATAGACTGCATGACCCAGACCGAGTTCCCGGAGGTCGATTTTAAGATCGCTCCGACCGAATCGATGTTCTTGATAGGCAGTAATTCCATCAATACGGCTGGCGACCTTTATGCATTCGGCATCAACTCCATCACCAAGCCGACCAACCAACGCGTGAAGCGACTGCTCGATGTGGTTCTTGCCGTCCTGTTCCTAGTGCTCAGTCCGTTGTTGATGTGGTTCATGAAACGACCCGTTGGTCTGCTGCAGAACGTCTTCCGTGTTCTGGTCGGTAAACGTACGTGGGTTGGGTACATCAAAGACCTGAATGCCGATCAGAATTTCCACTTGCCTAAAATTGCCGATTCTGTTCTCAACCCGCTGGATGGGTTGGAGGCAGGCGAACCGGACGAGGAAGGGCTGCTCAGGCTGAACATGTTGTATGCAAAGGATTACCGGGTGGCGAATGACCTGAATATCGTGTTCAAAGGATTCAGGGATCTTGGAAGGTGAAATACGCAAAACTCAATTATCTCGATGGTCTTAGCATGATCGGTTATCTTTGCACCCCCAAAGTTTAAGCAATGGCGAAAGTTGAAGTGTTG
>JBFHEW010000664.1:0-2123 GCA_041583955.1 Bacteroidia bacterium
CATACTCAGGAATCTGCATTTCCTCGCGGGCCGTGTTGTATTCTATGTCTAAACTCATCTGGTATCTGTAATCGGTCACAAAATAAAGAAAGTAGTTACCAAAAATGCGAAAGCCCCTCGAAAGGGGCTTCCATTGCAAAAATAATCTACTTAGTATCTGTAATATTCCGGCTTGTACGGACCTTCTACTGTTACGCCAATGTATTTGGCCTGCTCTTCGGTGAGTTGCTCCAACTCCACCCCGATCTTAGCCAGATGCAATCGCGCCACCTTCTCATCAAGATGTTTCGGAAGCATATACACTTCATTCTTATAGGCTGCTGCATTGGTCCAAAGTTCCAACTGGGCCAACGTTTGGTTGGTGAAGGAATTCGACATTACGAATGATGGATGACCGGTGGCACATCCAAGGTTCACCAA
This sequence comes from Bacteroidia bacterium, assembly GCA_041583955.1. Classification (GTDB taxonomy): domain Bacteria; phylum Bacteroidota; class Bacteroidia; order UBA10329; family UBA10329; genus UBA10329. Next base: position 421 of record JBFHEW010000664.1, read on the forward strand.
TCGACCTTCGGCAAGTACAATGATGTCGTTTCCATCCACGTTGTAAACATCAACCTGAGGTTTGATTTCGTCTTTTGTGCTTCCGTAGTTCTTGTTCAACCACGCCATATCGATCTCATTGTCGAAGTGACCGATGTTGCAAACAATGGTCTTATCATGCATGGCCTTGAAGTGCTCTGCTCTGATGATATCCTTGTTTCCTGTAGCGGTTACAACAATATCAGCACGTGGAATGGCTGTCGCCATCGGTTTCACTTCAAATCCATCCATGGCTGCTTGCAGCGCACAGATCGGGTCGATTTCAGTCACGATGACACGGACACCTGCTCCACGAAGAGAGGCTGCAGATCCCTTACCAACGTCTCCGTATCCGGCAACAACAGCTACTTTTCCGGCCATCATCACATCGGTTGCTCTACGAATGGCATCTACCAAAGACTCCTTGCAACCATACTTATTATCGAACTTAGACTTGGTAACCGAGTCGTTGATGTTGATGGCTGGCATTGGAAGCGTTCCGTTCTTCACTCGCTCATAAAGCCTGTGAACACCAGTGGTGGTCTCCTCAGAGATCCCTTTAATATCCTTTGCCAATTCTGGGAAACGGTCAAGGACCATATTGGTAAGGTCGCCTCCATCATCCAGGATCATGTTCAGTGGCTTACCACCTTCAAATGCAAAAAGCGTCTGTTCGATACACCAATCGAATTCTTCTTCGTTCATTCCTTTCCATGCGAAAACAGGAATACCGGCAGCAGCGATGGCGGCAGCGGCATGATCCTGTGTTGAAAAGATGTTGCATGAAGACCAAGTAACGTCAGCACCTAACTCAACCAGGGTCTCGATCAACACCGCGGTTTGAATGGTCATGTGCAGACATCCTGCAATGCGCGCACCTTTAAGCGGCTTGCTGGCTCCGAATTCTTCTCTTAACGACATCAGACCTGGCATTTCAGCCTCAGCCAACCTGATCTCTTTTCTGCCCCAAGCGGCCAGATTAATGTCTTTTACCTTGTATTTCAACTGTTCTGTTGTATTGCTCATTATATGTGTTTTCTTTTGGAAACGGGCACAAAGGTACTCGAAAGCGTACAACTAAGCAATTCGCTCTACTCTTTGACCACTTTCCTACTAACGGTCTCGCCCGTTGTAAGTTCAATCCTAACGAGATAATTACCTGCGGGAAGTCCGGAAAGATCCATGCCGAATGGAGCTGTTGCCCGTGGGTCGGAACAACGGACAATGGTTCCTTTGGCATCCACCAACTGAAAGCTTTGGATGCCTTGCCCTGATATGTGAATCCTGTCGGTGGCCGGGTTCGGATGTACCTGCACCTGCGACCGGGTTGCGGCCCTAACACCGGTTACCAGCCCTTGACCTTCGACAACGTCAATGAACTGATTGGCATTCACGCCATAGTACGTATCGATCCCTCCACCATACCAGATCACCTGAACCGAATCGACAGTCTGATGGTTGCCTAAGCCGAAATGGGCAACATTCCAATGCTGCGAGTTGAAACTGCTCTCCCCTCCTATTTCACGCATCTGCGATTGTCCATTCACGAAAACCACCACCTTGGCCCCGATGCCATTGAGGTTGTTCTGTACCCCAATTGCCCTAACCTGCAACCAGTTGAGCGATGGTGAATCGTTCCTATAGAGGAAACTGTAGGATGTACCATTGATCGAGTCACTTATTCC
>JBFHEW010000665.1:0-2117 GCA_041583955.1 Bacteroidia bacterium
ACCTTGAACACTACATTGAATTCGGGAAGCGTAAAAACGACCATTACCATTCCCTTTGTTCCCGGTGCGGGAACAAACCGATCGTCAGAAACATTCAAATGACGATAAAGCTCTTTGAGGAAGACTGTTTTCGAATGTCGGTTATAGCCGATACTGGCGTAGAGTTCCGACATGTTCTTATGCTTCATAAGAGGCCTGAGAAAATGGATCAGATCGACCGGACTCTCAGCATCGACAAGAAAATAACTGCGGGTAAAACTGAATACGATGGAGATGTCGTTCTTACTGAACAGAATCCCGTCAATCTGAACTCCATCTTCAAAATGCACAAGTGGCAATACAATAGGAATCTGAATATTCCCTTTCGTGATCTTACCTACCAGATAAGCCCCTTTGTTCCGGTAGAACACCGACCGGATCATGTCCATTTGATCCACTTCCTCCAATCGACCGAAGCGCTGCATCACTTGCTTGCGTATGGCGTTGGCAACGCGCTCTATGTCTCCTTCAAGATCCCTGAATTGGAAAGTGAACCCATAGGATCGGATAATGCGTGACCAGATGGTTTCCAGATTATCCCCTCCCAGATAGAAGCGTTGGTACACAGGAACGGTAGGGTTTGTCTGTAAAACCCTACGCTCAAAATCAATGAATTCAATCTCCTCATCAATACCCTCGTTGATGAATAGTTTACGCAGCACAGAATTGAAATAACTTTCAACGATGGGGCCGTCACGCCTTTCAGATACCAGCTCGGCAAACTTCAGCTTAAGTACACGCCACGTTGCACGGTCGCGGAACTTCTTCTGAAGTATTTCTTTCACACGATCTTCGGTGCGTACAACATAATGTCTATACAGGTCCAAACGGGTAATGGCAAGCTCCTGCCCCTCTGTCCAAGCACGCCTGGCAAAGATATCGCCCGCCCTGCGGGTCATCGATTTGAATTCCGCATGGAACTCATCGAAATCGTTCCGCATTACTTCAGCTGCCTGCTGTATTGATATGTCGAAATCTGTCACCGTGTGTAATGAATAGCGATACTTGTTATACTGTCGGATTGTGTGGTGGTATTGAGCAGTTGTCCATTTGGTCCGAGTTCCTCCAACGAGTTGTTGCTCGCCCCGATAATGGTTCCATTGTCGAGGTCGTAACAGAGATCTTGATAAACAATACCACCCCTTATCAGATTAAGATAGTTAGGAGAATAAGTATAAGCATAAAGTCCGTTCGCATGCGCAAAGGCAAACATCTGACCATTCATTTTCTCCGCCTTGTGCACCTTTCCTGTAGGAAGTTGTCTAGGCTCCCAATATGCATTATTATCAATATCATAATGCAATACCCTTGCATTACCTGCTTCATTCCCGAATAGCAGAACCTTATGATCTTCTAACTCGCAGATGGAAACGATGTCCATGGGAACATCCAGTTGCCAAAGGAATCCATTGGTTGCGGCATTATAAACAACCAGAAAATGATCATTATCGCCTACCAACTGCACTTCGACCAACATATACCTTTCGTCAACATAGATCGTCTCCGGCCGATAAATACCAGTGGGTTGATTGAAGGTAAGTCCGCCTGCAAGATTGTACTTACGTATTTCACGGTCATAGATGGACGTAAAGACATCATTCCCATAACAGATAACATCATTGAACCTTTGCGTCTGAGCAAGAGGAAAAACGTTGTCGGACCAGGCCACCGCCCCGCTTACGAGGTCGTAATTCTTGATTCCCGTTGAATAATTACCGATGACAGTGATCCGGTCTCGCAATGAGTTGACACCGACCTTCTTCACATCTTGACCAGGCATCACCCATTGTATTGCGTTGTTGAAAAGCGAATCGAGCTTCCAAATTGAACCTGTTCCGTTGCCGTTCGAAGAGAAGTAAATGGCCCTCCTTTCCTTTGGGAGCCCAGTTATTCTGATCTTCTTATACTCGCGCTTTTCATTCGTCCCATCGCTTGCTGTTACAAGCACGTAGTAGTCCCCGGTTTCAGTCAGTTTGTTGCTGATCACCAGTTCTGCTGCTCCATTGCCTGTGTTGGAATTGATGACAACATTCGCGGAACCACCGATCGGAATGAAATCACCATTGACAAGTTTGGCC
>JBFHEW010000666.1:0-2113 GCA_041583955.1 Bacteroidia bacterium
CTATACCATATCGAATGCCTCTCGAAGTACCTGACGGATCTTTCGTTCATCCATGGGTTTCCAGAAGTAATGGTTCACATCGTTGTTGTCTGCCGTTACAAGGTCGCGTATATCCTTGGATGCAGTCAGAAAGCAAATGGCAGATCTCTCGTGGTCAAATTCCGGTAAGCTGCGTATCAGAACACTCAGTTCATGTCCGTCCATTTTCGGTAGTCCGATGTCAATGAAGAACAGATCGGGGAATGCTCTGCCTTCTTGAGGTTGCGCGTATGCCTTAAGCACTGCTTCTGCTGTTTCGTAGGTCTCCACCTCATCTGCCAGGTTCATAGAAGCTGAAAGTTTTCGGTGAAATTGATTCGTAGCATTGTCATCATCTATGAATGCTACCTTTTTAAGCGTTCGTTTCTCGCCCATTTTCCTTTGGTTTTCAATGTAATTGACCTGAACACTACGCTGACCACATACAAAAGGTTCAATCCGAATGGCAGAAAGTTGGCGGAAACCGGTATTTGTAACGGGATTCAGATCTCTCTGAAAAGCGATGGGAAAACACGTGAAACCTTCCGCACCAGGTAGTCCCCATATTTCCCTTCAAAACCATAGACGTCTTCCTGGTCCCATCTGTCAGAGTGATCGGGTTGGAGTTCAGAGAGGCCTGGAACCGGCTTCACCACACAGTCAAAGGCAGGGTCGAAAAAGAGAGGGAATGAATACCGCTCCTTGCCCGAAACATTCAAAACACGATGGGGCGTTGACCGGTACAACCCTCCTGTCATGCGATCGAGCATATCACCGATATTACATACGAAGGTGTTGGCAATAGGCGGTGCCTCGATCCAATGACCACTGGACCTCACCTGTAAACCTCCTATATTGTCCTGTTTCAATATGGTGAGAAGACCATAATCGGTGTGTTCGCCAACTCCCCAAACTTCTGAGCCGGTTGTTTGAGGAGGGTAGTGGAAGATCCTGAAAAGAATGAACGGATCGTGCGTGATGGACTTTTCGAAATGATCGGAGGGAAGGCCAAGACTCAATGCGATCCCTTTCATGATGGCATGCCCCACATCGGTAACCGCCTGCATGTATCTGAGCACAACATCTCTCATTCCTTCCGGATCGGTCGGGAATAGGTTCTGGCCATGCAGCGGGGTTCCGGCTTTCACTTTCGGGTCGTCTTCGTTCAGTTCGGTTCCGAAGTAAAGCCCTTCCTTCTGATCCGGCTTTCCGGAGGTCAATTCGGCCCCAACAGGGAAAAATCCTCTCCAAGCCCTGCCGCCATGTTGCATGGCTATCCTCATTTTCTTTTCCGCTGGCAGGCTGAAAAAGTGAGAGCTCACCCGTTCCAATTCTTGTTGAAGTTGCAATGGGACGCCATGCCCCGACACATAGAAGAATCCGTTCACCATGCAGGCCTCGCGGATCTTTCTAGCTACAGCTTCCACATCTCCTCCACGGATCAACGCAGAAATATCAATGACCGGGATTCTGTGTTCCATATCCATCGGCATAATATTACGCAATCCATACATGCTGAGAATAGACCCGATTCGGTCAAAGAGGCAATTTGCAGGAAAGTGTAGTTTCGCGGATCATATAACATTTAACAATGAAAACAACCATCTTTTCTTTCGTGTCCATGTTTGCCGTCAGTACTGCCATGGCACAATGCCTTCCTGAGACCGGTATTACCGGCTCTGGCTTTTCTTTCGGCTCCACCCAGCCTGAAACAGTGTATGCCTGTGCCGATTGCGGTGATCACGAACGCGTCATCAGCATCAAAACCTTCGTTGATACCACACTCAGCGTAGAAATCACTCCCGGAAACCCACCGTTGGACGTGACAGTTGTGGCAGATTATTTCCGATTGGACTCGATCGGTGGTCTGCCTGCAGGTTTGACCTACACCACCAATTCGGCATTTGACACCACCTACGATGCCGTTGAAAATCCATTCGGGTATTGGATCAATGCTGGAGATACGACCAACGGATTCACCCACACTACTGGCTGCATCACCATTTCGGGTACGGCTGCTGCATGGACCGCTGCCATAGGTGGAGGTCCGAATAACGATGGGGTATATCCGTTGGCCATCTACATGGACGTAAGA
>JBFHEW010000667.1:0-2107 GCA_041583955.1 Bacteroidia bacterium
CGCAGATCAGTACCAAGCTTCAGTCTGCATTGGCAGGTTCACCGGCAAATGCGTTCCATCGTATCCGCGTGGAGTTTTCCGATAACGTGGATTGCTTTGCACTCAACCATGAGTTCAAACAGCAACGGACAGCTTTGGCCGACCGCTCGAAAACAGTCATTCAGCAGCTTCAGGCGCAGGCTTCTATTTCGCAGCAACCTGTTCTGAACAAGCTCAGAACAGAACATTCCAGTGGTATACGCGATCTGCGCTCATTCTGGATCGTGAACATGCTTATTCTAGAAGCCGACCAACCCACCATCGAAGCTCTCTCTACCATGGAAGGCGTTGCACTTATCGACCTTGAGGACGCGGTCATCATACCGCACGACCCCGTCATCAGGGTAGAAGAAACGCAGCACCGATCGCCAGGCGGTGTAGAACCCGGACTGGTTGCCATCAATGCTCCGGCCATGTGGGCTTTGGGATATACCGGAAGAGGCCGATTGGTGTATGATTATGACACCGGGGTCTGGCCCACTCACCCGGCCTTTGCAGACCGCTTTCTGGCCCATCGCTACCCTATTGAACAGTGCTGGTACGGCTATTTCAGCAACACGCCTAACGGAAACGTAAGCGACCACGGCACGCATGTGCTAGGTACCATGGCCGGACTTGTAGAAGAAACACACGACACCATAGGTGTGGCGTTCGGTTCGTATTGGATCGCTAATGACTTTGTGACTAGCACAGTAGAAGCGCTGCCACCTTTGGCAGATATGATAGGCGCCTTTGAATGGGCGCTGAACCCGGATGGAGATGTCAACACCAGCAACGATATTCCGGACGTGATCAACAACAGTTGGCGCTGGCGCGATGACCCCGATACCGTACAGTGCGGTGGTTTTGTTGTTAATCTGATGAATGCCATTGAAGCAGCCGGCATCGCCAATGTTTTCTCTGGCGGAAACTCCGGCCCTAACAACACCACGGTCAATGCACCTCAACGTATCAATACTTCCGAAGTGAACACCTTTTCTGTGGGCAGTGTCAACGGTAATGTAGCCTTCCCTTACCCTATCAGCAACTTCTCCACCATCGGTCCAACGCAATGCCCGAGTGGCGGGATATCCGCGTTGGAGATCCATCCTGAAGTAGTGGCGCCCGGACAGAACGTGCGTTCCGCTTGGGGACAGGACGGATTCAATACCATTTCCGGAACCAGCATGGCGTCTCCGCATGTGTCTGGTGCGGTCCTCCTTCTGAAGGAGGCCTTCCCGAACCTGAGTGGCGAAGAACTGCTTTGGGCCTTGTACCTGACCGCAGTTGACCTTGGTGCCCCTGGCGAGGATAACGTTTACGGGCGCGGCATCATTGACGTACACGCTGCATTCCTGCACCTGGCTCAGAACAATACTCCCGTAGACCCCAATGCCGTGGCTTGGGACCTTGCCGTAACGCTACAGCCCGACCCCGCCATCCAAGGGTTTACATGTAGCAGCACCATAGCGCCTACGGTGCTCCTTTCCAATCTGGGAGATAGTACCATATCAGAGGTTGCGTTTGCCTATAGCATCAACGGTCAAGGAACACAGAACCATGATTGGAGCGGAACCCTCCCACCTGGCGGTACGCAAACGGTTGCACTGCCCGCCATCTCCACTACTGCGTTCGGAAATCTCAGCCTTCAGATCATCACTTCCATTCCCGGACAACAGAACGAATACGACCTCTATAACAACCGATGGATCGAGACCTTCAACAGGCGCGAAACGCAGATGCTTCCGTTCGCAGATGGTTTTGAGAACGGTTTTTCCGGTCAGGACTGGTTCGTGCAGAATCCTGATGGCAGTACCACATGGGATACCATTGCCACTGAGGGACTCAATTGGAGCAATTACTCGGCAACCGTGCAATGCTACTCGTACAATCCACGCGATGGGCAGTTGGATGGGTTGGTGAGCAATACGCTACAGATACCGAATACCACAGAACCCGTTTGGCTTGTGTTCGATGTGGCCTATCAGAAGTGGTCGCTAAGCGCCACCTCCAGCGATACGCTTGCTGTGCAGGTTTCTACCGACTGCGGTGCCAGCTTCAGTACAGAGGTTTATCGCAAGGGCGGAGA
>JBFHEW010000668.1:0-2106 GCA_041583955.1 Bacteroidia bacterium
CATTCTGGCCCAGAAATCGGGCATCATGAAGCACTTCTTCAAACCTTCCATGGGCATTGGAAAGCCCGAGGATTACAAGAGACTATTGAAAGGCCTGTGCTACAAGTATCATAAAGAGGCCGGGGTAGGGGTGACGGTCATTTCCACATCTGAAGGAGACGAGTATTACGAGGTCAACAAGAGCCTCTTGGACGATCAATACGCCTATTTCATCATCTGCAACGATGAGCAGAAGCTACAGCAGTTCAAGAAACGTTCGGAAGTGAACGGACATGTGATGCTGTTCTTGGATCAGCCCATCATCTGATATACAGCTTCTTTATCCGTTTTCTCGGCCCAGGGCAGAACTCCGTATGGCAGTTCATGCATTGGTCTACCATGTGGTTGAAGTTGAAAACACTGGCCGAATCTGACACTTCCAATGCTTCGATGGAGTTGATGTAAGCCTCTGCAAATGCTTCGAAAACAGGTCCTTGCACGTTCGGGTCTGTAGGAATGGCCGAATGGATGTCCTGGTATTTCTTCAAACCTGAAAGCTGTTTGCCGTCCATCACCAACCGTTTCAAACTGTCCGATTCTTCGAACATGTCGCGCATCAACAATGCCAGTTCGCTGTCGCCATTCGGATTCAGCGGTTTCGGGCTGTTGGATGACTGCGGCTGGCAGGCGCTCAATACTACAGACAGGAAAAGGGCAGAAAACAGTACGGGTCGGGGCATCAACGCAAGCAACGGTTTCAATTCTTAATGAGGATGTAGGCGTTCAACGAGGTGGCCACCAGCAACCAAAGAAAGTAGGGCAGCACCAGCAGCGACTTTATTCTCAGCTGCGGCATCAATCCGAAGAGGAAGTAGCCTACCAACACGGTAAGCGATACGATTACGAGCAGACCCGTACCCACCTGATGGAATTTGAAAAAAACAGGATTCCAAGCCACGTTCAGTATCCATTGAAAAGCAAATAGCCCCATCAGGAAATTCCTATTGTCCATCTGTTGCCATGCAAAGGCCATGTAAACGGAGAAACACAGCATGATGGTGGTCCAGGCTGCACCGAACACCCATCCGGGAGGCGTCCACGGTGCTTTGTTCACGTTCGTGTACCATTCGCCAGTCACCTCGCCACCCATCAGGAATCCACCTATTCCGAGTGCCGAGAAATTCAAAATGAGGAACAGGATCAGCGGTTTCAACATGGAGCGTAATTTTAAGAGAATGGCACCAAGTTATGATTTACGGGGGCATTTCCGTACATGAAGAAGAACTCTATACATTTAGCCAGCATAAAATGAGAATCACATCGGTCAATAGAGGAGAAGCGAAGACGGTCAGGTGGCGCGGGAAGCCCGTACGCACAGGCATCTTCAAATATCCGGTAGACGGCCCGATCTTTTTAGGAGCGGAAGATGTGGTGAATGATGCGGTGGTGGATAGAAAGCACCATGGCGGTGTTGATATGGCCGTTTATGCCTACAGCGCAGACCATTATTCCTTTTGGAAAGAGCAGTTTCCAGATGCAGAATGGGATCTGGGCATGTTCGGAGAGAACCTCACGGTTTCAGGTCTCGATGAGACGCAGATGCATATCGGAAGCATTTACAGCCTTGGCGATGCACAGGTGCAAGTGTGTCAGCCGCGGCAGCCATGCTTCAAGCTCGGTATCAGGTTCGGCACGCAGAAGGTGCTGAAACCGTACATCCGATCATCGTACTGTGGCGTTTATTTTCGGGTCGTAAGGCCAGGCCCTGTGCAGGTGGGAGATACGTTCAAACTGGTCGGTCGTCAGCAGGAAACGCCAACCATAGCCGAAGTTTTCAGGCTCATGTATCATCGGGACGAAAATGCTTCGGAGCAGATAGAACAGGCGCTGGCCTGTACCTTCTTGCCTGAAGGCGCCAAAAAGGCCATCACGGAAACCCAGTTCAGACCATGAACATTCTGTTCGTGGGCAAGGAGAATCAGCGGAGAAGTCGCACGGCCGAAAGCATTTTCAGCAACAGCAGCGAGCATGTGGTACGTTCGGCCGGAACCTCTGCCACTGCACGGGTCAAGATAAGTCAGGACATGCTGCTGTGGGCAGACCTGGTGTTCTGCATGGAAACCGAAC
>JBFHEW010000669.1:0-2106 GCA_041583955.1 Bacteroidia bacterium
CAACGAGTGCAGCACAAGAATGCCGGCTGATCGGAGAATTTCGGCAGTAGGTATCGGGTCCGAGAAAAGTCTGCGCCACAATCCCATGTGATTGGTGAAAAGGAACGGCATGACGGGGTCGAAGAAGCTCATTTCAAAGGAGCTGATGACCGTAAAAACAATGATTACCACCATGGTGAGCACAATGGGGCCAACGCTATTGTTAGAGAAGGCAGAAAACATCAGCGACAGCGAAGCAACCGTAGTAAGGCTGATGAATGCGAACACGAACGCAGCCATGAACCGCCAGAAGAGTTCAGCATCCCGTATCACCACCAATCCATCTGCATTCAGTACCAACAGGTCGCCCGGACCGAAAATGAGCAACGACAATCCGTAGGCGAACACACCGAGCAATAGCAGGATGGCCAGCGAGTAGAGCATGGCTGTTATCCACTTGGCAGAGATGAATTTGAACCGACTGATGGGTTTCGTCAGCGAATATCGAAGCGTTCCCATGGCGGCTTCACCAGAGATAAGGTCGCCCGTTACCAAAGCCACTAGCAGCGGCAGCTGAATAATGAGTGTTTGCAGGATGATGAAACAGATGAGGTTTCCGTTCACAACCGTTCCCTCCAATGAGAATACCTGGTCGAAATTCTGAAACAGCAGGTCGATGTATTCTTTCCCTGTAAAGTAGAATGAGGCATCAATAAGTGCCACCAATGCAATGATGGAGCCCATACCGATGTAACTTCTCGGACGGGTGAACGCCTTGATGATCTCTGCTTCAAGTATCCGTCTCATGCCGCAGTCAGTTTTAGGAAATAGTCTTCCAGTTTGCGTCTGTGGTCGAGGCGAAAGATCTTCTGGTCGGCAGCGGTCAGTTTGGCCACCACATTCGGAATGGCTTCCAACTCGGTTTGGAATTGCAATGCCTGTTGTTCTTGTGTCACCCTGAAACCCATTGCTTCGATCATCACCTTCGATGCAGCCAGGTCGTTCGTTTCCAAACTCACATTCACCGTATTCTTAGAGAGTAGTTCGCCCACATTTCCTTGCGAAACGCACACGCCCTTGTTGATAATGGCCATGCTATCGGCCATCTGTTCCACTTCAGAGAGAATGTGCGATGAAAGAATGACCGTCTTTCCGAATTCCTCCTTCAACCGGATAATGAGTTGACGTAGTTCAATGATTCCTTTCGGGTCCAATCCATTCGTGGGTTCATCCAGTATGATGATCTCGGGGTCGTTGAGCATGGCCTGCGCAATGCCCAATCGTTGCCGCATACCTTGCGAATAGGTGGATACACGGTCGGTTTCCCGGCCCGTCAGTCCTACCAACTCGATGAGTTCTGTAATGCGCTGGTTGCCTATTTTCTTCGGGTAATAGCGGGCGGAGACCTGCAGGTTCAATTTCCCGCTCAGGTAAGGATAGAAGCGAGGCTCTTCAATGATACTGCCTATTCTGGGCAGTGCATCGTTCAGCTCGTTGAGGTCGAATCGATCGAAATAACGAACGGTTCCTTTGTTGGGCTTTATCAATCCTACCAGAATGCGGATCATGGTGGTCTTGCCGGCACCGTTCGGGCCCAGAAGACCGAAGATCTCTCCACGCTTCACATCAAGGTTCAATCCTTTGAGGGCGTGGAATGTACCGTAGTACTTCTCCAGACCTGCTACTGATAATATGGTGTCTGTCACTTGCATTGTTTGGTTGATAAGGAATCAACAAGCGTAATTGTTAAATGTTTTGAAATGAACGTTAAACAAAATAATTGCAACCGTGAACCAACTCACACCCGTTGTGTTTCATTTTCAGAACTTTAGAGAAAATGAGAATCACAATCATCGTTATTGCCGTAGTGCTGTTGGCGTTTGCTGCTGCCCAGGCTTACATATCCATCGACATGGGAAAGACAGAACAACAACCGTATGAAGTGCTTTGGAAGAGCGACCAGTTGGAGGCACGTTTCTATCCGAAGGCCGTCATGGCTTCGGTCACCGATTCGAGCAGCAGTTATCGCAGCAGTTCCAACCAGAATTTCCGTGTTCTGGCAGGCTATATCTTCGGAGGGAACGAGAAGAACCAGTCCATTGCCATGACAGCGCCCGTGCACATGGC
>JBFHEW010000670.1:0-2105 GCA_041583955.1 Bacteroidia bacterium
CGTAGTATTCCGAATAATGCACCGGAAATCTTGTTCAGCCAGCTTAGGGCCATGGCATTTGCCAGCCCTTGAACAGCCTTGGCAAAAAGATGCACCAATATCACTACCACCAGCAGAATGATCCCGAATGCGATGATCGGCAGGAGGTCGTTCGTTATTTCCGAGTTCTTGTAAATGAAGTCGGCCAGTTCATTGGCAAACCCGACTCCAATGGCAATACCTGCAATGAGCCCCACAAGTCTCGCAATCTCCATGATCAGTCCACTGGTAAGCCCTTTGTACAGACCCCAGACCATTGGAATTCCGAGCAGGAGGTCAAGCCAGTTCATCAATCGTCAAGATTATAACCGTGTTTTTCTGCGGTTTCAACAATTGTTCTATTGACCACTCCGAAGAACGTTTTCCCGAAACGGTAATTCTTCAGTAACTCTCGCTTTTCTCGGAGAAACTGCTCCCGTTGCGTGCTCAGCATCTTAATGATGGTGATGTATTCCTTCCGTTCGTAGCCCACCTCGGCCAAATGCATGAGAAACTCATCGTTCGACAGTTCATTCAATTTCGGGTCCATGTGCTTGGTGCTCTGTTTCAGCACATCTCCACCGGTATTTTTCAGGTCAATGAGATCCCACGATGCATTGAGGCCTTGATATAGTTGTGTTGCTTTGAAGAACGTGCGTGCTTCCACTTGGTTTTCGCCCTGAAGTTCTGCTTCCTCATCCAGATCGGCCTGCATTTCGAAGCGGCTCATGCCAGATGGTCCATAGTACAGATAAGTGGTGTTTATCATACGACTCGCTTCGCGTAGCATGGAGCCATCGTACGATTTTTCCAGTACGATGGCAGGCTCTTTAAGCCCGATAACGTTGAAGCTTCCTCCTGTTTGACCGGCCATCTCATTCCACTCCTGCCGTTCCGTGTCGTTCGAGTAGGTGAGGAAGTAGAGCGAGTGAACAACGATTCCCTTTTCCTTTGCATCACGGATGGGCTTTTTATACCCAGGGCCGGCAGAAGGCTTTCCGTTGCCGGCAACAAATAGCATCTTGATGGCATTGGGGTCGGTAGACCAGTTAAGGTCGTTCACGGCAACATCCAGCGCGTGCCCAATGAAATAATTGCCTGGGGCTGTTACATCCTTTATCTGAAAAAGCGGATAGGCTGCGGCATCGATATCGTTCGTCAGATCGGAAATCACCTGAACGTAATTGTTCTCTTTCTTGAAGCTCGGGCGTCCTGCACAAACGATTCCCAACCGGTAATTGGGAACCGGCTCAAGTCTGGCCAATTCGTTCTGAATCTCCCAGAACTTTCCTCTCACCGAAGAAAGAATGCCGCCCGTACTTCCACTGATGTCGATGACGAAAACAATGTCGATAGGCGTACCTTTCTCCGGGCGCGTAGGCAGCACATCAGCAGTGGCCGACAAACCTGAAACCACCAGAATGAGTGTGCACACAACCAGAATGTTGCGCAAAAAGCCTGACAGGGATGAACGGAGGTAAAGGTGCATTTGGGCCGCAAAAATAATGTTTTGAGAATGTAGGCTCAGGTGAACTAATTTTGTGCCATGATTGAACTCGATCTTCAACGTGAATGGAAAACCCTTCTGACCAAACTGGAATCACGGTTCGGTGAGGGACTCGACCTTGATGCTGTACTTTTTCTAATAGGCGTTCAGGAGTTGGGACAGGGCTATAGGGCATTCAAGAAGAGCGAAAAGACCGACCTGATGCACATCGCCATATGTCGGTTGTTGAGTCAATACGGCTATTATGAGTTCGTTGGACTGGACACGGACGGTTGGCCGCACTATAAGGAGCTCGGAAAATTACCCCGACTCAACCCTACACAACAAAGCCTTCTGATGAAAGAGGCGATCCTTGATTATTTCAAGGGTCAGGAGTTCCCGAACTAATCCACTATCACCGTTTTCTCAACGATTTCGCCCTGTTCCAGAATGATGTAATTCTCCAGGTCGGTGAATGTGTTGTATACCACATCGTATTGCAGGATCACATCTTCGAACCACACGAATTCCGCCTTGCCGTTCGAATTGGTGAATATGTTGGTGTCAATGTGTTCAGCCCCTACCTTGTCCAGATAGAACC
>JBFHEW010000671.1:0-2077 GCA_041583955.1 Bacteroidia bacterium
ACCGACAATGAGATAAAGCCAAGCCTGGAGACGTTCAGAAAGCTACTTCATCCCAACGATTCTGAACACACGTTCAAGATAGTGGAAAGGCACTTTACAAGACGTACTCCGTTCCTTACAGAATACCGTCTGCTTCACAAATCAGGAAAATACAAATGGTTTCTTGGCTCAGGACAAGCAGTTTGGGACGAGGACGGTCAACCCTTGAGAATGGTGGGGACCATCATCGATATCAATTCGCGCAAATTGGCAGAGGTAGCAGAGCAGGAACGGACATTGGAGCTCGCAAGAAAGAATCGGGAGTTGGAAGAATTCACTTATGTGGCCTCCCACGATCTGCAAGAGCCGGTCCGCACCATCTCAAGCTTTGTTGAACTCTTCAGACAAACCTATGCCGACAAGCTCGATGACGAAGCCAAGCAGTACCTCGATTTCATGGATGGCGCCAGCAAACGCTCGCAGCAATTGATCATCGACCTACTTGATTATAGCCGCATCGGGAAGAACAAGGAATTTGAAACCGTTGACATGAATCAGCTCATGCGCTCGGTTCTTACAGACCTATCTGTCAGGATAAAGGAAAAACAGGCACAAATTACCTATGACGAACTGCCAGTTGTGATAGGTCTTGACACAGAATTGCGGCTTCTTCTACAGAATCTCCTCTCCAACGCCATCAAATTCACAAAGCCGGACCAAACACCTTCGATCCATGTCCGTTACGAAAAACGAAATAAGAATCATCTTTTCACCGTATCAGACAATGGTATCGGGATTGAGCAAAAGTATCTTGACCGGATTTTCGTTATTTTCAAAAGGCTTCATGGAAAAACCGAATACGAAGGCACCGGAATCGGCCTTGCCCATTGCAAGAAAATCGTAGAATTGCATGGTGGTCGCATTTGGGTCACATCAGAGGTGGGCAAAGGAAGTTCGTTCCATTTCACCATACCAATGAATACAGAATCATGAGAAAATTGAATTGTATCCTGCTCATCGATGACGATTTACCGACCAATTTCTACAATCGGAAGATCATAGAACAAGCAGATTGCGTAGAACACATTGAGGTACGTACAAGCGCTGAAGAGGGCCTTTCCTTCATCAAGACGAAATTCAAGAATGGGTTACCTCCTCAACCAGAACTCATTTTCCTTGACATCAATATGCCAGGAATGGATGGTTGGGACTTTCTGGACGAATACCACAAACTTCCATCCGAGCAGAAAGGCAAGGTGGTGGTAATGATGCTTACAACTTCTGTGAATCCTGCCGATGAACAGAAAGCGGAGCAGAAAGGTGTACAAGGCTTTGCACGGAAACCACTTTCAGTGGATATGTTGAAAAAAATCATACTGGAGAACTTCAGCGATTGATCATGACCATAACTTTGTGTATGTAGTTCAAAACGAACCAGACCATGAAGGAAAAGCTGAACTGCATTCTGCTGATAGATGATGATGAGGCCACCAATTTCGTTAATACGATATTGATTGAACAGGCGGACTGTGCATCTCAGGTCCGTTCAGTTACGGGAGGTCAAGCGGCCCTGGAATATCTGAAATCCGTGGATGCTAATGGAAAACACCCCCAACCAGACCTCATTTTCCTCGATATCAACATGCCGCGCATGAGCGGATGGGAATTCATAGAGGAATACGATAAACTGCTACCGGAACAAAGAGGAAAAGTTTTGGTCTGGATGCTTTCCACCTCCAACAATCCAGAAGATAAGGAGCGAGCAATGCAGATGGGAAGCAACGGCCTCATGGCAAAACCATTGACTGTGAATAAACTGATGAACGTGGTAAGAAGATGTTTCAGCCATTTATTCGAGCACTGAAACCGCCCTACCTTCATCGAGCCCCATCAACCAGCGACACTCCAATCAGCGGAAATCCGAAGGCTAACCCGAAAAAGAAACCCCTACCAGTTTCCTGATAGGGGCTTTCTGTAGCGAGAGGGGGAATTGAACCCCCGACCTCAGGGTTATGAATCCTGCGCTCTAACCATCTGAGCTACCTCGCCATTTTTTGCGGCTGCAAATATAGTATCTCAACTTCCATCTCCAAACGTA
>JBFHEW010000672.1:0-2073 GCA_041583955.1 Bacteroidia bacterium
AATACGGCTATTATGAGTTCGTTGGACTGGACACGGACGGTTGGCCGCACTATAAGGAGCTCGGAAAATTACCCCGACTAAACCCTACCCAGCAAAGCCTTCTGATGAAAGAGGCGATCCTTGATTATTTCAAGGGTCAGGAGTTCCCGAACTAATCTACGATAACCGTTTTCTCAACGGTCTCACCCTGTTCCAGGATGATGTAATTCTCCAGGTCGGTGAATGTGTTGTATACCACATCGTATTGTAGGATCACATCTTCGAACCACACGAATTCCGCCTTGCCGTTCGAATTGGTGAATATGTTGGTGTCAATGTGTTCAGCCCCTACCTTGTCCAGATAGAACCTTACGTTGGCCAGCACTGCCGGAACCTGCACCGTATCACCAGTAACGAAATTCACAGAATCCTTGAGAACAGTCACCACTGCTTTGGCATCTCTGTTCTTCTTGCACGATGATGACATCGCTACAATGGAAAGCAGTAAAACCGACACTCCTACTACACTTCTAACACGTTTCATGTTCTGTTGCTTTTCAAAAAAGGGGGGATGAAAACTTAAATGGTATCAAATTTGCCATGCGTATATTCGCAAGATTCAAAAATACAAATTAGACACTATGAAAAAGACTTTCTTTCTCTTTGCTATCGCCTTGTTCTGTTACTCGGCCACTTCGTTGGCGCAAAATGAACCTGTTGTGCTGATAAGCACGTCTTACGGAGATATCAAATTGAAGCTTTATAACGAAACGCCACTACATCGCGATAACTTTCTGGAGTTGGCAAGTTCGGGCAGGTTCGATGGGTCTGTTTTTCATCGCGTTATCAACAAGTTCATGATCCAGGGAGGAGGGAACGCAGCACTCGGCACCATTGATAATAGACCGATGATACCCGCAGAGATCAACCCTAAATTCATTCATAAGAAGGGGGCTTTGGCCGCAGCCAGAACAGGCGACAACGTCAATCCGCAAAGAATGTCTTCCGGCTCTCAGTTCTACATTGTTCAAGGCCAGACCTATCCGGTTGAAAGAATGGATCAGATGAGCGCCCGTTCAGGAGTGCAGTATACCGATGAGCAGAAAAAGACGTATGCTGAAATAGGAGGAACACCACATTTGGACATGCAATACACGGTTTTCGGTGAGGTGATCGAAGGGCTTGAAGTGGTTGATAGGATCGCAGAGGTAAAGACGCATCAGGCAGATGTTCCGGTTGAAGCCATTCCTATGAAGGTCACCGTTATCAGCAAATAACCAGCAGAACACATTGTGATCGATCAGGCCGCCAATTGCGCGGCCTGTTTTACTTTTGGCACATGCTTAAGAAACTCGAAGACTACGAGAAACAGATCCAGGAACTTGCCATTACCAGCAAGGAAGACCTTGAGAATTTCCGACTACAGTTCCTTTCCAAAAAAGGAGTCATCCCACAGCTTTTCACTGCATTCCGCGAAGTTCCGAACGAGCAGAAGAAAGAGTTCGGCCAGAAGCTCAACGTACTGAAGAATTTAGCAGAGGCGAAGTTCAAGGAGCTGCAATCACAGTTGAAATCGTCATCGGGCAAGGTGCAGGAAGACCTCGATCTCACGGTGCCACCATTCCCAATGGAACAGGGTACCAGGCACCCGGTGAACATGGTGCGAAGAGAGGTGGTGAGCATCTTTGAAAGGATCGGCTTCACGGTTTCTGAAGGACCTGAGATAGAAGACGATTGGCACAACTTTTCGGCATTGAACTTCCCGCCAGAGCATCCCGCAAGAGACATGCAGGATACGTTTTTCGTGGCAAAGGACCCCGATTTTGCTCTCCGGACACATACTTCATCCGTACAGGTACGCGTCATGGAGAACCAGAAACCTCCGATACGTACCATCTCACCCGGACGCGTTTTCCGGAATGAGGCCATCTCGGCACGGGCGCACTGTATCTTCCATCAGATAGAAGGCCTTTATATCGATAAGAACGTCTCGTTTGCCGATATGAAGGATACACTTCTCTATTTTGCGAGAGAGTTCTACGGCCCGGAAACGAAGATACGCTTACGGCCATCCTACTTCCCTTTCACCGAGCC
>JBFHEW010000673.1:0-2069 GCA_041583955.1 Bacteroidia bacterium
ATTGGCATACGTCAATTCGCATAACCCTACGCCTCGCTGTCCGCCCTGACCTGGGCCTGAACCCTGTCCGGCTGCACCGTTCGCTCCCGGATTGGTGAACTCGCTGTCGGGTTCTACCAGCCACTCGCAAAGATTGACAATGGGCACACAGACCTCGATCACCTCAAATCCGCCCCATTCTCCTCCATCTCCGCCTTTACCGCCAGCATTGCTACCCGGAAAAGAACCCGAGCCACCAAATCCACCGGCTCTGCAGCATGGGCCTTCATCCTGTCCTGTTTCGCCATTGAGGCCGTTGGCACCGGGTAAACCCTGTTGCCCTGGGGCTCCGTCAATGCCATCCGAACCATCCCCGGTAATCACAATACAGCGTGAAATGTAGTATTCTGAACAACCGGAAATGTACATGCCGTAGATGCTCACCCCATTGGCAGGTGCATCGTCCACTTTCAAGGTGATGTCCTGTAATCTGAAGTTTGTGCTGTTAATGGCGCTGATGCCTACCAAGGCATTGTTCACCGCATCGTAATTACTTGCATCACGATGGAAAATGGTGGAATCAGCATTGGTCTTGTACCAGGTATTCTCTTCAAACCCACCCTCGATCACAATATCCGATGGTATCTGTAATGGCTCGGTCAGCTCATATACACCATGCGCCAATCGCAGGTGGTTATTGGCCGGATTCACCAGGCTGAATGCATGCGACAGCGCAGCAGGGTTATCGCGGGTTCCGGTCACACCGCTGGTTGCACCGGTTGGCGATACATAGACGATGCCGCATTCTTGGCCCAAGGCCACAGAAACACACAGCATCAAGGCTGCGAACAGGGCATTTTTCAATATGGTCAGATGGCTTTTATTCACGCGCTACAATTTTACGCAAAATCCATCGCCTTTCGGGTCAATGGATGGTCAGTTCGATAAGCGTTTCGTTTATTTAACGCTCATATTCAAATACGGTTGTTTTCAAATGGGACTTATCAGAACATTGAATGGTATGACGCCAACGCTCGGAAAGGATTGTTTTATAGCTGAGAATGCCACCATCATTGGCCGTGTAACGGCAGGCGACAATTGCAGTTTCTGGTACAACTGCGTGCTGCGGGGCGATGTGAACGACCTCATTCTTGGCCACCGCGTGAACATTCAGGATGGTGCGGTGGTGCATGGCACGTATCAGAAAAGTCCGACCAGGATCGGCAACGATGTGACCGTGGGGCACAACGCCATTGTGCACGGTTGCGTGCTGCACGATAAGGTACTGATAGGCATGGGCGCCATTGTGATGGACGATGCCGTGGTGCATTCGGGTTCCATTGTGGCTGCAGGGGCCGTTGTTCTGGAACGCACCATTATCGAAGCCAACTGCATCTACGCAGGAGCGCCCGCTAAAAAAGTGAAAGAACTTGACCCCGACATGGCTCCCGAAATGTTGAAGGGAATTGCCAGCAAATACGTGATGTATTCTGGATGGTATGCCAGTGGGAAATGATTGCGGAATCGCTCAGCTAACGTGCGGAATGGAGCAGAACTCCGATCTGACTTCGCCACCGAAGAAGATGGAAGCATGTTCATCGAATACGGTCGTATCATCAGTGGTCAGAAATCTTCGCGAAGCGCCCTTACTGCACGAAGTCTCCATCTCTGGGTGTCTTTTCAGATAATCTGCAAGACTTAACGCCACGATCTCTCCCTGCGAAACAACGCTGACGCCATCAGGAATGTACTGCGCGATCTTATCTGCCAACAGCGGATAGTGTGTGCATCCAAGTAGAATGGTATCGATGTCAGGAGCTTTGCCCATCAACTGGTCCACGTACTTCTTCACAAAATAATCCGCTCCCTGACCAAGATGTTCGTTATTCTCAATCAGTGGCACCCACATGGGGCAGGCCTGCTGATGTACCTCCAAGTGCGGGAAGGTCTTACCGATTTCAATGCGATATGATTCTGACATTACCGTTCCTACCGTTCCGAGCACCCCCACTTTTTTGGTCGTGGAGTAATTGCCTATCACTTCTGCCGTGGGTCTTATCACCCCTAGTACGCGAAGCTTCGGATCCATC
>JBFHEW010000674.1:0-2068 GCA_041583955.1 Bacteroidia bacterium
CGAGGAAACCCGATGCAAGAATGGTCAAAGCGGCTCCGTCTACACCCAATGTCGCCAATGGTGCATCGAATGCGGCCACGGCAGCACCACTTGCAGCAGCCTGTACCTGTAATAGGTAATCTTCAACACCTAAGGTCAAGTAGCCTTGGAATTCAGAGTAGGAGAGGTCGTTCACAGCTTCTCCGCCTACTACGGCCAATTCATCAACATCAACCATAGGTGCATCGGTGGCCCCGTGGTAAACCAATACGTCATTGGTTCCTGCTCCACCAGAAGCCGCTTCTCGAGCTCCGACAAAGACATCAAGTCCGAAGGCCGGTGCTGGAGAATATCCAGTAGCGCTCACAATGCCATTGGCAATGGCAATGTACGTTTCGCCTGCGGTCAGATTGATGGCCGGAAGAGTGAAGAGTATGTCTCCAGGACCCGTACTGTTTGCTCCGGCAATACCGATATTAAGGTCTACGCCTGCAGGGACTGTCAGAAATCCTGAAGATGTTCGGAAAGCGAAATTGTCGATGAAAGGAGTGTTGCCACCGTTCACATATACATCCACTTCGGCCGCTATGGCGTCTGCTGCATTGTGAATCACCTCCAATCGAGCTGTCTGTGCTTGTGCAATGCTCAGGATAGAGGTCCCGAAGAGCATTGCCGCTACTAAGAAGTTTGGTTTTTTCATGATGAAATAATTAAAGGTTCAGGCAAAAAAAACATCATACCTCCTGTTTTGTTTATTAAAAAACAGAAAAAGTTAAACAAATCCAATCAAAACGCTGATTATCAGCAATTTGAAATTTCAATTTATACCGAGAAAACCTGGAGTCAGGCGATTGTCCGATCGCATGTGATGAAGGGTGGCTGAACGAGAAGCCATACCAAGTAATCTTTGCGGGACTTACTTTTTGGGAAACCAGGGAAGGAAGGCATTGGTGGTCCGTTGATAATAGGCATACTTCGGATTGCCTTCATATTTACGCTCAAGCATGGTAACACCACTTACCTTCAGGAGCAGGAATGTGATCAAAGCAGGGCCAATGATCGAGAGCCACCATAGTTCTAAATTGAACGAATAGACTCCGAAACCCCACCAAAGAAGCGCTTCGCCAAAGTAATTCGGATGCCGGGTGTACCTCCAGAGCCCGGTGTTCATCACCTTGCCTTTGTTTTTCGGGTCGGATTTGAAGTGCATCATTTGCGCATCGCCCACTGCTTCGAAATAAAAACCAATACACCACAGTACCAATCCAACGTAGTGGGTTGCGGAGAATGTATCTTCGGGCATGGTGAAGACAGCGTAACTGGGTGACAGAACGATCCACATGATGCTTCCTTGCAGCATGAAAACCTGCAGGTAAGCACGCCACACCACATGCTTTCCCCATTCTTTTCGCCATGCCGCGTATCTGAAGTCTTCTCCGGCTCCCTTGTTCCTTTTATAAATGTATCCGGCCAACCGTAGGCTCCATAGAGCGATCATTCCAAAGAAGGTGAATTGCACTACGCCTTCTGATTCTGTTGATATGAGTAGGCCGGTAACCACTGCAAGGAAACCAAGACCCCAGCCGATGTCTACAATCGAGTTGTCTTTCTTCAGTTGGGCAATGACGAACATCACGTTCATAAACCCGAAGATGATGGTAGCGCTTAGAATCAATATGTCTGTGTTCATGCTCGTGGTCTAAAGGGTGATTCAAGGTACGTGCTCTAACTTAAGGAACATCCACCTGTGCAATTTTTTGGTTGGCTGTGAGATAGGAAATGGTGAAAAGTGTGTTTGGAGTAAACCGGCACGAATCATGATTGTTTAACTAAAAATATAAATAGTTAAACAAAATAGGTGTTTGTCCTGTTAATAGTGTATCAAAACGCAAATCATGAAAAGTTTCCGAATCCTTAGTCTCCTGCTTGCATTCTTCCTCCTCATCCCAGAGATAAGCATTGCAGGAAACAAAAATGAAGTAGAGGTGTATGACGCCATCATTGTACCGGGCTATCCCTTTAACCCGGATGGCGAAATGAATGTGATCTACAAGATGCGCTTGCATTGGGCGCACGAATTGTATGTTCA
>JBFHEW010000675.1:0-2060 GCA_041583955.1 Bacteroidia bacterium
CATGGTAAGATCTATGATCAGATCGTAAACGCTGCAGATGTGATCGATGCTGAGTTCATTGTGATGGGGACTGCAGGTTCAAGTACGCTTAAGAAACGTTTCATCGGTTCCAATGCGTTGCGTGTGGTAAGGCAATCTCACAAGGCGGTCATTACCATCAAAGGAAAGCATCACCGTAAAGGCTGTCAGAATATTGTTCTTCCGCTCGATCTTACGAAGGAAACAAAGGAGAAGGTTGCCAAAGCCGTTGAATTTGCTAAGCGATTCGGTTCCATTATACGGGTGGTGTCTGTTCTTATGACAAATGACGAATTCATTGTCAACAGGTTGACGCGTCAATTGGATCAGGTTAAAAAATACATCACAGAACAAGGGGTCGACTGCGCTGCAGAAATAGTACGGGATACCAAAGGAAACCAGTCGTTGGCCGAAAGCATCATCGATTACGCCAACAAATCCAAAGGAGACCTGATCATGATCATGACCCAACAAGAGCAGGATTTTACAGATTTCTTTATCGGGTCCTCAGCGCAGGAGGTCATTAATCTGTCAGAAATTCCGGTACTTAGTATCATTCCAACATTGAAAAAGGATACATCATCCTTTTCGCCATATTAATTATCCTATTATCACGAAAAATTCAGTCTGATGTTTAGCGAATTCAAGATCAACCGTATTGCAGTTCCAACCGACTTCTCAGAAACCGCCAACATTGCTGTTGAGCATGCGGTTGATATTGCGAAGCGCTTCGGCTCTGACCTCATACTTATTCACGTTTTGGAAAGTGGAGCCTACCAAGGTCTGTTTTCACCTAGCAAGAAGACCGAGTATGACGAAAAGGAGCATGCACAGCAGCATTTACAGGATTATGCGCATCAACTTGAGAACAGAACAGGATTGAATGTTTCCCAATATGTTGTGAGCGGTCGTATCCATGATCAGATCGTGCAAGTTTCGGTTGATGTGGAAGCGGATCTCATCATTATGGGTACACATGGTGTTTCCGGTTGGGAAGAGTTTTTCGTAGGAAGTAACGCTTTCAAAGTCGTTACGCAGTCGCCATGCCCAGTGTTGACAATTCAACAGAAAGCGTCTGCCAAGGAATTGAACAACATCATCCTTCCTCTTGATAGCACCCCTGAATCACGCCAAAAGGTGAAGCAGGCCGCTGGTTTTGCCAAGAAATTCGGTGCTACCATTCATATTGCATGCCTTCTTACAGAAGACGAACCGGAGATCCGTTTTGATTTTGAGAAGAAGGTGAAGCAAGTAGGGGAATTCTTTGACAGGGAAGAAATTGCTTACACGAACACATTTCTTGTTGGCAGCAACCTAGCCACAATGACCATGAACTTTGCTGAGTCGAAGGGAGGTAATCTGATCGTGATGATGACCGAGCAGGAGCCGAATCTTACAGGATTCCTTATGGGACCATTTGCACAACAGATCGTGAATCATTCAAAGATCCCGGTGTTGAGCGTTTCTCCAGAAGACCTTACCGATGGTGGCGAATTGTTTCACGCTCTTGGGTGAAACTGAATAATGTTTGACCGGAGGTAATCACGGTCCAAATGCGTGTAGATCTCGGTTGTGGTTATTGATTCGTGGCCGAGCATGTCTTGCACTGCCCTAAGATCTGCTCCCCGTTGAATGAGTTCGGTTGCAAAGCTGTGTCGCAGTGTGTGCGGGCTTATTTTCTTTCGGATACCGGCATCATAAGCGGCCTTTCTCACAATATTGAAGATCATGACGCGCGATAAAGGTGCTCCGCGGTTGTTCAGGAATACGAAATCGTCAGCCCCTTTCTTGATGATGGCGTCCACGCGGACCTCTTTCAGGTAGGTGCTGATGCATTTCGAAGCAATTCTACCCAAGGGCACAAACCGTTCCTTACTTCCTTTTCCCAGTATACGCATCACACCTTCTTTGAAATAGATGTTGCTGATCTTGAGGTTTACCAACTCAGAAACACGTAGTCCAGAACCGTAGAGTGTTTCCAGTATTGCCCGATTGCGTTCTCCCTCCGGCTTACTCAGGTCGATGGATTCGATCATGGCAAC
>JBFHEW010000676.1:0-2060 GCA_041583955.1 Bacteroidia bacterium
CCACCTACAAGCACGGGTTTGCCTATAAGTCGGCTATCGAGCAAGCGCTCGCAGGAGATGAAAAAAGTATCGAGGTCTATGTGAATGACTGAACGCATGAGGCAATTAGTGCTATGAGCAGATTGGAGTAATGATCTGAATGGTTGGTAAAGTTGAATGCGATGGTCGTAAGGTATTTGAGTTCAGAGGTCATTTCATTACTCTCATCTGTAAATTGTCAATTATATCGACATTTATCCGTTTATAATGTAGACGATCATTATCTTCGTTGTTCAATTTTCATCGAATGTTTTTTTCAACAAATCTGAAATTCCTGAGAGAGCGGAAGCATATTTCGCAAACAGACCTGGCGCGCTCGTTGGAGCTGAGCCGTACCACCCTCATCGGCTATGAGAAGAACGTGCAGCCACCATTTCCGAAACTGATACGGATAGCAGAGTACTTCAAGGTGAGTTTGGATGCATTGATACGCTACGACCTGAGCAGACTCTCTGAGTTCCAGCTTTCCGAAATTGAGCGCGGAATGGACGTGGACATCACAGGGAAGAAACTCCGCCTGCTTACCGTTACCACCGATGAGCAGGGAAACGAGAACATAGAAATGGTGGCCACCAAGGCACAGGCCGGCTATGCCAACGGTTATGCCGACCCGGAGTTCGTGCAGCAATTACCCAAGTTCCAATTGCCGTTTTTGCCTAAGAACAGAACCTATCGTTGCTTTCAGATAAAAGGAGACAGCATGCTTCCGATACCCGAAAATGCGTGGGTTACGGGTTCATTCGTTCAGGATTGGAACGATATCAAGAACGGAACGCCATGCATCATCATTACCAAAGATGATGGTGTTGTTTTCAAACTGGTTTACAGCAGATTGGATGAAGACCGAAGTTTTCAGTTGGTTTCGAGCAACCGTGTTTACAAACCGTATTCCGTTCCGGTAGAAAATGTGCTTGAAATATGGAGGTTTGAAACCTGGAACAGCTTTGAGGTGAGTTGAGTCACTCAGCAAAGCCACCGATCGATTCAACTTTGCACCATGCAATCGAAAACAAAAAGTCAGCTCATCACATGGTTCATGGTCTCACTGACCCTCGGGTTGGCCCCGTTCCATCCCGAACCTCATATCGTGGGCAAGATCCGCTGGGTGGCAGGTGGCGCCATCGGTATGACAGGCATGGACTGGTTCGACCTCGTGTTCCACGGATTCCCATGGATATTTCTGGCCTATTGGATATTCCGTTCGGTCCGTGAGTTGATCGCATCCAAACAGGCTTAACCGGTCTTCCGGTAAGAAACGGACCTTCAATAGCTGGAAAATGAGTGAGGTGACGCGTGCAAGCGGCTCCCGTAGCAGAAGTGCGTAATGCTTAATGCAAAGCCCGTTCCATCTTACTCCGTATCTCCGTTAAACACAGATTCCCGATGCTGCCCTCGTGCGTATGATGCACCTGCTTCTTGGGGGTGTAACGTCCTTCCATAATGTCGATCCCAAGCTGACGATAAGCATCGCGGAAGCTCATTCCGTCCAGCACAAGGGCGTTCACTTCCTCCACGCTGTACATGTGGTCGTAAATGGAATTGTCCAACAGATCAGGATTCACACGAATGTGTTGCAGCATGAAATCGCACACTTCCAGGTTGTCTTTGAGCGTATCGATGCCAGACATCAAACCTTCTTTCAATAACTGAAAATCACGATGATAGCCGCTCGTCAGGTTATTGGTGATGAGAATGATCTCTGTAGGCAAGGCTTGCAAACGATTGCTTTTGGCCCGTAGCAACTCAAAAACATCCGGGTTCTGTTTGTGCGGCATGATGCTCGAACCGGTGGTCAGTTCCTTCGGGAAACTGACGAATCCGAAATTCTGACTCATGTAGAGACAGATATCGGCAGAAAGTTTGGCGAGCGTACCCGACACCGAAGCCATGGCCATGGATAGGGTGCGTTCCAGTTTACCGCGACTCATTTGGGCAGCCACTACGTTATACTTCATGGTTTCGAATCCTAACAGTTCGGTGGTCATGGTCCGATCGATCGGAAATGATGAGCCGTAACCCGC
>JBFHEW010000677.1:0-2059 GCA_041583955.1 Bacteroidia bacterium
GCTTCATCCTATATTTTCAACCTGAAACCAGGTGATAAAGCCATCATCTCAGGACCTTATGGAGAGTTCTTCATTAAGGATACAGATGCTGAAATGCTCTACATCGGTGGTGGTGCCGGTATGGCCCCCATGCGTTCGCATATCTATCATCTGTTCCGAACCTTGGAAACAGGAAGGAAAGTATCTTATTGGTACGGAGGTCGATCAAGAGCTGAGCTCTTCTATATCCATTACTTCAGGGATATTGAGAAGCGATTCCCGAATTTCAACTTCTATATGGTTCTGTCTGATGCCAAACCAGAGGACAATTGGGTGACCAAGAAAGATATTCACGACCCGAATGGTGATGGTTTTGTCGGATTCGTACACAATGCGGTCATTGAACAATACCTGAAGCACCACGATTCGCCAGAAGATATCGAGTTTTACTTCTGTGGACCGCCAATGATGAATCAGGCTGTCCTTAAAATGTGTGATGATTGGGGTGTACCTCCAGAGAACGTTTCGTTCGATGATTTCGGTGGTTGATAGATACCATTAGTTGAACCTTTTTAAAGCCTTGGTAGTAGAATACCGAGGCTTTTTTATTTCGGAGAAACGTAACGTTTGTTTATTAGCTTTGGGTAATGATCAGATGGATTTCAATCTTAATGGTGACGTTCTGTGCTGCCATCGGCTCGGCAGAAGCGCAGCAAGTTGAATCGCAGTCGCAGGACAACGTTGAGACAGTTTACCAGACAGATACTCTCATTGGGTTTGCCAAGTCTTTTCTCGGTGTGCCATACCGTTACGGGGGTATTACGCCCGAAGGGTTTGACTGCAGTGGGTTTGTGAACTACGTATTCTCCAGTTTCGGGTTCGATGTTCCTCGGTCATCCGTTGATATGGCTGATTTTGGCACAGAGATCCCCTTGGATAGTTGCATGAAAGGCGATATCATCCTTTTTGCAGGATCCAATGCTGAGAAGAGGCCCGTAGGTCATGCTGGAATTGTGGTGAGCGATAAAGATGAACCGCTGAAATTCATTCACAGCGCCACGAGCAATAAGCGAGGTATCATCATTACAGCGTTCGATGCCTTTGAGTATTACAAGAGCCGTTTTGTGAAGGTGATAAGGGTGTTGAATCCTCTGGATGAGACCACCGGAGAGCATTGAAAAAAAATATTTTCATGTTATGGTTTGAAAATGTGAAAGGGATCATTTCCCGATATAATTTCGCACTCGAATTTTATACTCACATACCAAAATGAAAAAGTCAATTTTGCTTGTAGCTGTTGTTGCGGCTATCAGCTTGGTAGCTTGCACAAACGCAGCTACCGATGAGACCTCTGCAGTTGATTCAACAGCAGTAGCTCCAGTTGAAACCATTGAAACGGAAGTCGTGGAAGCGGCTGTCGTTGATACCACCGCAGTGGATTCCGCTGCAGTAGTAGCTCACTAAGATCGGTCAAGACAGAAACAGGCCCCTCGATACACTGTATCGAGGGGCTTTTCTATTTTAGGCTCATCCATTAACCTGTAACCAAGAATAGATGTCATCCGTACGACAGTGCCATCAACCAATTATCTTAGCCTTAAAATCAGTTTGAGATGACCAGAATCAAGCAATTGACTGTTGCCTTGTCAATTACCATATTCACCATTTTTACCGGATGTGAGAAATACGAGCGGGTAACAGACTCAACCGAAGCATCCGCGTATTCAGGAGATTTCCTTAGAAAGTATTATGACCTTCAGTGTCAGATAACCAAAGAAACAGAAGGCTTTTTCCCTCCGCAGGCCGCTAGGGCCTTTGCATATGTAGGCGTAGCCAGTTACGAAGCTGTGGTTCACGGCATTCCGAACGCGAGAAGTCTGGCCGGTCAGATCGATGCCTTGAATGCCAATGCGTTACCACAACCGGAAGCGGACAAAGCCTATAACTGGGCCATTGTTGCCAATGCGGCATCGGCACAAATGATGAGACTGATGTTCGATCTTCATCTTTCTGAGCATAATCTGGCTAAGATAGATGCTATGGAAGATTACAATTACAATCAGTTGTATGCCCAGTATCC
>JBFHEW010000678.1:0-2058 GCA_041583955.1 Bacteroidia bacterium
GCCCAAAAATGCCATGGGTACAGATGCCAACGCAAACGCTAAAAACAACTTGGCGTTGAAATGCCCTTTCCGTGCATAAGCCAAAAACGAAATGGCCGCAACGAACAGATTAAGCACCAACGCGGTCGGTTTCATCATCGAAACAGGGAACGACCACAAGGCCATGAGTGCCAGATAACCGCTGGCGCCACCGTG
This sequence comes from Bacteroidia bacterium, assembly GCA_041583955.1. Classification (GTDB taxonomy): domain Bacteria; phylum Bacteroidota; class Bacteroidia; order UBA10329; family UBA10329; genus UBA10329. The sequence goes on from JBFHEW010000678.1 coordinate 196, forward strand.
ACCAACCGCTGCGTAGAAGAACGCCACAATGGGCAACAGCGCCAAAAACCAGCCGATACCGTCTATCTCAAATAGGTTCACGACTGCACATTTTTGAGTTCGTTTTCCAAAAAAGACCGAGAGGTTGACTCAAAGCGCTCGTACAATTCAATCGCTTCAAAGCCTGCTTTGGTAACGGATGTTCCGCCACCTCCGCTTCCGCCCGTGGTGCGAATGACCAAGGGTTCATCGGCCAACGAATTCATATCATCAATGGTTTGCCACGCCTTTTTGTACGACATCTGCATGCTTTTGGCAGCAGCATTGATGGAACCGAACGAATCAATTGCTTTCAGCAGCTCAACTCTGCCTTTTCCAAGGAAGAATCGGCCGTTTTTGTCGAGCCAAAGCTTATTGCCAACCGAAATGTTATTCATAGCGTTATATCCGATAGGAAATAACGAAAATAGCATGGATGAATCAAGCTATGTGTGACTGATGTTGCATTAGTACGGCAAGAGGTGAACCTCCACCAGATCACCAGCTGATTTCGGTTCGCAATTGGCTTCCACGTAAACCAACGCGTTGGCCAAAGCAAAGGTGTTCAGCATGGCCGAGCTTTGTCCTTCAAGGATATGAACCGAACCATTCTGAACGCTTGCTTTCAGGAATTGTGCGCGACTCAACGGACGGATGGTGTTCTGGTCGGCAAGGGGCAGTTGAAACGAAGGAAGGTGAACATCCTTTCGTCCGCAGAATTTACGGAGAACAGGCAGCACGTACTCGTAGAAACACGTGAGACTTGCGGCAGGATTTCCGGGCAACGCAAAGATGGCTTTCCCTTCTTTCGATCCGAAAAAGAGTGGTTTACCGGGTTTCTGAGCCACTTTGTAAAACACTTCGGTCACGCCAAGTTCAGCCAACGCATTTCCCACATGGTCGTGATCGCCAACAGAAATTCCACCTGTGATAATGATGAGGTTGTTGGTTTCAAGAGCTTTGCCGATCGTCTCAATCGTTTCATCCAAACTATCGGAAATGCGATGGCTTTTGGAATCGATTCCTTCACGCTGCAAAGCCGAAATGAGCATCTGAGAATTACTCTCGTAGATCTGCCCGTGCTTGAGTTCTTTTCCGGGGTCAACCAGTTCATTCCCAGTAATGAGGATGGTGGTTTTTGGCTTGGCGTAAACGTTAACGGATGTGATGCCCAGCATATGCAGAAAGCCAATGGTTCCGGGTGTGATGAGTGTGCCTTTCCCGAGAGCCACTTGTGTTGGTTTCATCTGCTCTCCCTTCGGTCGGATGTGCATCATTTCGGCTACTTCGCGTTGAAGGATGATGGCGTCTCCATCACGCTCAATCCATTCCTGTTGCACAACAGCCGTAGCACTTTCTGGAACAGCTGCACCCGTAAAAATCCGAACACATTCGCCTGTTTTCAATTCAAATTGAACAGAACTTCCTGCTGCAATTTCTCCTATCAACCGATAGCCAGTGCCTTCCTTTTTCGAGCCGGATCCCAATGCATAACCGTCCATGGCGCTTTGCGGAAATGGAGGCATATCTATGGGCGAATGCACGTCTTCGGCAAGAACGTATCCAGCACTTTCGGCCACCTCCACCTTAACTGAACGGAGTGGGGCAGTGTAAGCTGCAATGAGCGATTTTGCGTCTTCGACTGATAGCATGAAGTCGGTTCTTATCTCTTCAAAATTAGACAAAGAAAAAGGCAGGGATCAACCTGCCTCTTCTGTTCCGCCTGTTGTCCCGTCCTAAAATAGGTTGACAACAAATCGACCTATTATGGAAAATCAAGAGAATGAAAGGAAAAGGCGCAGTCAGCGCGATTACAATCTAGGCTTTAAACTGGCCGTAGTGGAC
>JBFHEW010000679.1:0-2051 GCA_041583955.1 Bacteroidia bacterium
AGCCGGTCAAAATCCTGCTGATAGGAAAGTCCGACCCCTTGCGTGAACGGGGCATTATTCACCAACGTATTGATATCGTTGCTCTTGTTGAATGCCCTGACCCTGAACCGGCCGTCAGGCGTGATCTTGTACTCGATATTCACATCACCTACAATGTTACTGGAACTTGATTGCGTATTCGCCACACCCACATTGCCATCTACAATGATCCTGTTATTGAACAACTGGGTCGATAGCGAGGCCTGCACCTCATCGCTCGTGATGTCATCGCCAGGGCGGTAATTCAATCCAATATCAAAGTCGTTGCTGATCTTTGAAAGCCAATTGCTCAACTGGTTGGAAACCATTTCGGCCGAACTCGACTGAAAGAAACCACCTGCCTGTTGCAGGGCCTGATTCTGATCTTCGGTAGGAAAGAAGCGATTGAGTACCAGAAGCCCGAACACCTGCCGGTTCATTTCCTGTATGTTGCCGATTCCGATCTTATTGCGCACGTCTGTTTTCGTGGCTTCATCCGAGTTAGGAAGGTCGATATCGAAGGTGATGTTGGGATTGAGCAGGTTGTCCGTCATATTGAGGATGCAATCAACCTGAATCCTTTTCTTATAGATGTCGCTCGTATCAGGGTACATGAGGTCGTAGAGTGCCGTTCTTACACCATAGCGGGCTTCAATGTCGATAACGGCATCGTACGGACTTCCACTCCAGTTGATGGTTCCTCCTTGCTCTATGAGGAATTTCTTGTTGATGATGTTCTGAAGCGTAAAGAGATATTCGCCTTTGTTGATGTAGTAATTACCGAACATCTTGAAATTCCCGGAACGGTCGAGCGACATGTTGATGTCGCCATCTCCCTTTCCTTTGATGATGTCGCCCACCTTCGGGTCGAAAATGAGCTGGACCTCCGCATCAGACGTCACTTCAATGTCCATATCGAGGGTAAGGTTCTGAAAAGTGACCTTGAAATCATCCTTGATCTCGATCTCTTCTTCCAGCCCCTTCGGTTTCACAAAAGTGATGAAGTCAGACTCGTTCACGCTCTTCGCCCCGAAAAGTGGGATATTGAATCTGGTGCCGCGTTCTGTTTTCATGGCCAGTTCCAGGTGCATGTCCTTCGGCTCTCCGAAAAAACGGACCTTTCCTGTTCCATACGCTTTCCCATAGTACAGTGTGTTCATGGCCGAATTGGTATTCAGTGCCATGAAGTCGTTGGCCAACAGTTGCGCGTCAAATCGTAGCTTCTTGAAGCTCTCATGCTTCACCCAACCGTTAATGGTTCCTTTTTTGCCGGTTTCATCGCCTACTTCCAGGTCATTGAAGTAAAAGCCATCAGGCTTCACCTCCACTGTGTCGTTTATATTGAAACGGGCATTGAGGTAAGTGAATAGGATATCAGCCTCTTTAAGAACCACGAATCCGGAAAGCTCCGGTTTCTTGATTGTCCCCCTCAGACTCAGATCGGCCTTGGCTGTTCCTTTCACATCTGTTATCACCTTCTCGATATACGGATCAAAGACATTCAACGGGATCTGGTCGATCATGGCCTTGATATTGAAATTCTGTTTCCGGTCGCTACCGGGCAAGAATTCTCCAACCACGCTCAAACTGGTGGCATCTCCACGTTGAAAGAGACCGAACACCTGAACGCTTCTGGTTGCGGGTATCCAAGTGTTGTTCAGTTCTCCGGTTCCGATAAGTACGTCATTCAACACGAGCGAATCTACCGTGAGCTGGTTGGTGAGGAACAGCTTATCGTAAACACCCGAAATCTGGGCACTGCCGGAAATCCTACCATCAAGTTTTATCCCTGAGCGCTGCGTTGCCAAATTGAAATTCTTGAGGTCGAAATCCCTCAATTTCATGTTCAACTTGGCAGATGGGTCTTTGGCGATCTTACCGTTCAAACCAATGGCCTGTTCGTTGCTCAGAAACCGGAAGTTGGTGAAAGTGACAGCTGTGGTGTCTATCTGCAGCAGGTTGTCCGGCTCAACGGTCCAGTTGAGTCCTGCAATGGTTATCTGCGATGGTTGAAGATGAAAACTCACCTCTTC
>JBFHEW010000680.1:0-2047 GCA_041583955.1 Bacteroidia bacterium
GTTAGCGTTGCCGACAGTTTTGCCATCGTTTCTGCCACCGCCCGTTTGGCCTTTCCACCTACAGAACAGGAACATGGCGGGCTCTATTACTTGGACCTGAAGAGCGGGAACTTCGTGCTTACGCACCTCACCCACGATTTCGGGAAGGCGTTCGCACCTCACGGCATTTCCGTGTTCAGGCGAGATAGTGTTTACACCATTGCGGTTGTCAATCACATGTTGGACGAACATTCCATCGAGATCTTCACCCTTGTGGGAAAGGAATTGACGCACATCCGCACAGAAAGGTCGACCAAATTGGTGAGCCCCAATGATGTGGTGTTGCTGGACGAAAACCGCTTTTACGTGACCAACGACCACGGGAACGCACATGGCATTGGCCGATTGGTGGAGGATTACGGCAATTTGGCTGCATCGAATGTGTTGTATTTCGATGGACAACGGTTCAGCAATGCAGCAAGCGGAATTGCCTTCGCCAACGGTATCAACTTCGACCCCGAACGCAACTTGATGTTCGTGTCCTCACCCCGGAGGTTCCTCATCAAGGTATATCAACCCGAAGCAGATGGTTCGCTCACATTCATAGAAGACATTCCGTGTGGTACGGGCGTGGATAATATCGAATTCGATAGGGAAGGGAACCTTTGGGTTGGCTGCCATCCCGATCTGTTACATTTTACGGCCTACGCCAAAGGCAAGAAAGAAACTTCGCCTTCTGAAGTGCTGAAGATCGCATACCGAGGTAAGGGAGATTACACGGTTGAGAGTGTTTATACCAATGATGGCTCTCAGGTTTCGGCCACATCGGTTGCGGCACCATTCGGCAATCTGCTATTGGTAGGTACCGTAAAAGACGATAAGTTGCTGATCCTTGACCAGAAAAAGTGATGGTAAAGCGTTTAAAGCTTTCCGGTCTTCTGAAATTCGCCTTATTGGGAGCCTTTGTTGCCACAGCGTGCGATGCGATGCATGTATTCACTGGTACCCTCAGCTATCCGGAGCCATTCCTGTTCGGTCAGGGATGGTTCGTGTTTCCAGGCTTTTTCGTTGCCTTTACGGTCATGGCCCTGAGCTTCCATTCTACAAGCGTAGTGTTTCCCGAACGCTTAACGCGAGAAGAGAGCATGCGTTCTGGCAATGCCCGGTTGTTTGCAGAAAACCTCCTGTTTTTCGCGGCCATGTATCTGATGAGCGGATTCGGAAACCACTACCCCACGCTGCTTTGCATCATCTTCTATGGTGGCTTCCTGCTCCGATCACTATTCACCTATGAACGTCCTTTCATTTTATTGTTCGCCATAATACTCGGCATCGGTGGCATGTTCGTAGAAGGTCTGATGACCGAATTCGACCTGGTACATTATCGCCAACCAGAGATCTTTGGCGTTCCGTATTGGTTGGGCGGTCTTTACATGCACGGAGCTTTGGCACTGCGTGAAGGCATGCGATATTTCGTTTACACACAAGGTCAATCCTCATGAAAGAAGTCAGTCTCTTTTTTATGGCAGCGTTCTACATTTTTGCCGGCTACAATCATTTCAAGAACCCCAAGTTCTATTTGCATATGATGCCGCCTTTCCTCCCGTGGCACCGAACGCTGAACTATTTGAGCGGTGCAATTGAGATATTTCTCGGATTACTGCTGCTTTGGCCCGCATATTCCACGTTGGCAGCATGGGGCATCATTGCGTTGCTCATTGCCGTTTTCCCTGCCAACATCTACCATCTGACCTCCGCAAAGCCAGGTGGCAAATTTCCTATTTGGGGATTGTGGCTGCGACTGCCATTTCAGGCGGTTTTCATGCTTTGGGCATGGTGGCATACCTTCTGAGAATCGGGCTCTGAAATTGGCGGACGTTTCTCTGCATGGCGTAATCCGTTCGTATCAGAAACCGTTTAGCAAAATATTTCTCGCTCAACATCGTTTGTGTAACCTAATTCGTTCTCCTAACCCCAACCAATGAAGCGACTTTACACACTTACGATGCTGTTTTTCTGTTTGAGCGTTAAAGCGCAGGAAACAGCATTGACCAGCGATTGCGTCAAC
>JBFHEW010000681.1:0-2023 GCA_041583955.1 Bacteroidia bacterium
AGGTCGAAAAAGCATCGATCAATGACGGATAGATGTGTTTTCCGCTCAGGTCGGTCTCAATGGCCCCTTTCGGAATGGCAATGCCGGCACCCACTCCGATCACGCGGCCTTCCTTTACCAACAGGGTGGCGTTTTCGATGACGTTCTTTGCATCGACATGTACCGTGGCATGGGTAAAGGCATATACCGCAGCGTCTCTGTCTTGAACTCCGTTTGTCGGAAAAGTTGACTGTGCCTGAATGGTGGTGAAAGGAACAAGCCCGATCAACAGTAACAAGGATAGTTTTCTGGTCATTTCAATCGCTTATCAGAAGGTTGCCAAAACTACTGAAATTGACTTCAGGCAGGGTGTCACCATAATTGCAGGAAGCGAAATGCTTAGCTTTGCTCCATAAAAATCGATCATGTACGAAATTCTTCTTCGCTCGCATTCAGGTTTACGTTGGATACTTCTCGCAGTGGTTCTTGGAGCCATTGTGAGGGCTTTTACCAACATGTCGTCCGGTAAATTCACCGCGTTGGATGATAAACTTTCATTGTTTTCGTTGATAACGGCCCACATCCAGCTTTTGCTGGGGCTGGGATTGTATTTCATCAGTCCGTTCGTGAAAGCAGCAATGGAAGCAGGAATGGGAGCAGCGATGAAAGAAACCGTACTTCGCTTTTGGTTGGTGGAGCACGTGTTCGGAATGGTTATAGGAATAGCACTGATAACCGTTGGAAGGGTGGCGGCCAAAAAAGCCACCACAGACAAGGATAAGTTCAAGAAGATAGCGGTTTACTTCACCATCGGACTTCTGGTTATTCTGGCCACCATTCCGTGGCCTTTCCGAGAAGTGTTGGGAAGGGGATGGTTCTGATGAATCAGGTGTTGGCAGTCTTCGTGGCGGGTACACTTTTGGCCTGTCGAGAAGGGAATTCGAACCGATCGGAACCGGAATCAGGTAAAGAACTGTATAAAACGTATTGCGCGGCCTGCCATGGCGCCAACGGCAAATTGAACTTGAATGGCGCACCTGACCTGACCGTTTCTAAAATGACGATGGAAGAACGCATCAAGAATATCACCGAAGGAGGGAGCATGATGCCTGCATTTGCCGAGGTTATTTCCGCAGAGCAGATAAAGGCTGTGGCTGCGTACTTGGACCAACTTAAATAAGAATAGCTGGATTTGGGAAAATATCATGATACCGCGCCTGTGCAGGAAACGGCCGTTCTGGTCGGGCTGATACAGGGTAACGAAACGGAAGAAAAAGTGAAGGAGTACATGGAGGAGCTTGCGTTTCTATCCATGACGGCCGGTTTGGAGACGAAGAAGCGGTTCACGCAGAAACTCAACAAACCCGACCCTAAGACCTTCATGGGTTCTGGAAAGATCCAGGAGATCGATGCGTACATCAAGGAGCATGACATCGATGTGGTGGTTTTTGATGATGACCTGAGCCCATCTCAGTTGCGCAACCTGGAGAAGATCTTTCAGAAGAAGATCTACGATAGAAGTCTGCTGATCCTCGATATTTTCCAGTCGCGAGCACAGACAGCACAGGCACGCACGCAGGTGGAACTGGCCCGTTATCAATACCTGCTTCCCCGTTTGACCAACATGTGGACGCACCTTGAAAGACAACGAGGAGGAACCGGAACACGTGGTGGAGCAGGAGAGAAGGAGATTGAAACGGATAAGCGTATCATCCGTGATAGGATCTCATTGCTTAAAAAGCAATTGAAGGACATTGACAAGCAGATGGCTACGCAGCGTAAGAGCCGCGGACGATTGATACGCGTGGCACTGGTAGGTTACACCAACGTGGGCAAATCCACCATCATGAACCTGCTGAGTAAGTCGGACGTATTGGCCGAGAACAAGCTTTTCGCCACGCTCGATACGACCGTCCGAAAGGTGGTTATCGGCAACCTGCCATTTCTGATGTCAGATACGGTCGGGTTCATTCGTAAACTCCCTCACCAGTTGGTAGAGAGTTTCAAATCAACATTGGACGAGGTGCGCGAAGCGGATATTCTG
>JBFHEW010000682.1:0-2021 GCA_041583955.1 Bacteroidia bacterium
AAAGTTGCTTCCTCCCTTCTGGGCCCAGTTCAGATACGGATATCCGCGCAGTTGGGCCAAACGGACTTGCTTTACCGATTCTCGCGCTTCTGCTACCGGAAAACGCGTTTGTTGAGTCGATGCTTTCTGTTCCCCATGAAGAGCCTGCTTCCAGATCTGTCTCAAATACCTCAGAGCTGAGGATCTGTTCGGCTGAAGGCAATCGCAGAACCTGTTCTTCCCTATAAAAAATGCCCTCGTACTTGTTGTCTGTTCGCAGAAATACCTTCCAGAACCGCTCCTTATCCATTCGGTCCCAATGCAGTATGAATTTCTGGTACTGATAGCTCTGAATAAGGTTTATCGGAACAGTGCCGAGGGTGAGCAAGACCAGAACCAGGGCACCAGCGGACGGAACTGATTGGATAAGCATAGCCAGCCCATAGGCAAAGAAAGGTAGGTACTCAATCAACGCGCGCATGCCCAAGCTGCCCCCGTAATACCAGCTCCACCACGATGAGACCACATAGACCGTCAGTGCAAGGAGCACCAGTGCCGAGGCCGCTTCAAAGGTCCGTTTGAACAAGGCCACGACCATTCCGATAGCGCCTAAAAAGGCCCAAGGCGTGTAAATGAAAAGCCCTTTACGATAACTGAACAGCACATTCATTATCTGTGGATCTGAGAAGTTGAAGCCTTCTCCATCGTACGACCAGACCAACGGAACGCCAACCTGAAGTAGATACATCAGCGATTGAATCCCCACGACACCGGTCACGATCAAAGCAGTGTAGACCCATTCTTTGATCGAGATTCCGGCCAGTGTGCTTTTCAGGCCGGTCCAGCTGCCTATAGCAAACGGTATTGCTGCCAGCACGGTTCCATTTGATGGCCGGACCAGAATGATCATCCCGAATGCCAATGCGGACAACAATAGGTGCTTCGATCTTCTGTTTGCCGCATATTGCTGCACCGCCAATAAAAAGCCGCTGATGAGAAAAAAGCCATAAGTATGGGACATCAATGGTTCTGATGCAGCATAATGGAACAGGCCCGTGGCGAAGAAACAAGTGATGCAAACGAACCATGCTATCTTTCTGGAAATGCCTTTGTGTTCTAAGAACTCTACAAGAAGCATGATACCCAAACCCGCGTAGAAGAACGCAGCCAACATGCCACCGAGATGAAAGGGTGTGGAATAGCCATCGATGGGTGCTCCGGTGATCCACGCAAGCATACACGACAGCAAGAAGAAGGGTAAGACGAGAACGGCCGTTCCTACATAGTATTTGTTCACTAGACCAAAGCCCGTTTCGCGGGTAAAATTGAAGGGGTGCCCGCCATAGTAGTCGGCATAGGCCGCATAGACCACTTTCCAGTCAAATGTCTGTTCGAGGACGCCCGCCACCAAATAGCCATAATAACCTTGGGCATCGGCATGCATGAGACCGTACATCGCCTCGTTCCTGAACAGCCCCGACCCGACCACGACCACGTATAAGAAGGCCCAGAAGGCAATAGGCCACCATCTCTTAAGCATCAATTCACCGTGCACGGATAAGGCTTATTTCCAATTCATCAAAGAAAACCGTGGCATCGTCTGACTTCATCGGGTAGATGACGATCCTGTCGGAGGCGTCTCTTGGATACCCGCATTTGAATACCGCCTCCACATAGGTCCATTCTCTGTTCCAGCTGAACTGTGGTCGCAATACGCGGCTCTTCCAATAATAAGAAGCTCCAGTGCTGTCTTCCATGGCGCAGATGAATGCCACTCCGGTCGTTCTGGAATCTGACCTTACCCACGCCCCTACGCGGATCACATTGGGCTGCAGGCTGAGTTCCGAAACCGCTTGACGCAAGGTGATGCCATACTGCTGCTCTGGACCCATCATACACCCGTAGGAGCCTTCATGATAGGCTTCTGTTGTCCGCTGGTCTTCATTTCCCCAGCCGAGTTCCGATTCCATGTTGTGCCGAATGACCACGCTGTCTGTCCCGAAATACTGTTCCTCACTCGCATAACCAGGATAGTACCAACG
>JBFHEW010000683.1:0-2018 GCA_041583955.1 Bacteroidia bacterium
ATCTCTCCCGTATAGGCCGTTCCACCGATAAGGATCATCTTCTTGGTGAAGTTGAGCACAGCAAAATTGTGCTGTCTGGTTCCATCTGTTTCCGGGTCGGCATGAAAGCCGGGTGCACAGATGATCGTCCATTCAGGATTGAAATTCGCAACTTCCTCGGCTGTTGGTCTGAGGAATAGGTTATTGGCAAACAGGTTACTCCAAGGCAGTTCGGTTGCTACGCGGATGTTCATTCGGTGCTTCTCGCTTGCGCAGGCATAAGCGTCACGCACATACACTTCCTTTCCTTGGAAGTAGGTACAGACCTTCTCGTACAGATGATCGAATTTCTCTGGTGTGAATTTGATGTTGATGTTACCCCATGCAACGGCATTCTCTGTTTTCTCGTCACATACGATGAACCGGTCCTTTGGCGACCTTCCAGTGAACTCACCCGTATCAACGGCCAATGCGCCTGTGTCTGTAAGTGCACCCATTCCGTTGATAATTGTTTCCTCAACAAGCTCAGCTGGCGTCAGATTCCAATAAGCCGCAGCTACGTTTTTCAAGCCGAGATCCGCTACTGTTGCTCCTTCAGCCTTTCTTCCGTATTCATCCATTTGTGTTGTTTTCGTTTTTGAAAAAGAAAGGTGCAAAGGTAATTTTTTAATGGGTTCGGAGTTCGTGTTTTGTGTCTGATACCCGTCAGTTTTCCACAACTGATGAAGCATCAACTAGAGATGTCTCGAAGGATGCAAGTTGTGTAGAGAATATGATGAAGGTAGTGTAACTTAAAAAAACGGTTGGAGGCATTTCGGTCATTCCTGTGTCAGATCCCATAGATCACCCCATACTTTTTCTTGGCATAATCCATAAAGTACTGTGAGTTGAGCGGCTCGCCACTGATTCGTTCGCACAGTTCTTTCGAGCTGTAAAGTTTGCCGTATTGGTGGATGTTCTCTCTCAACCAGGTCAACAGATTTTCCAAGTATGGCTTTGGGTTTGCAGGATCCAATGTACCGATCTTCTTTTCGGCCGCAGCATGGAATTGAGCTGCGTAAAAGCTACCGATGGAATAAGTAGGAAAATAACCGATTGACCCGTGGCTCCAGTGAATGTCCTGCAACACGCCTTGACTGTCGTTCGGAACATCCACGCCCAAGTATTCCTTGTATTTGGCGTTCCAGGCCGCAGGCAGATCAACCGCATTCAGCTTTCCTTCCATGATTCCTTTTTCGATCTCATATCTGATGAGAATATGGAAATGATAGGTCAATTCATCGGCATTCACACGTATCAGGCTCGGCTGAACCTTATTCATGGCCTTGAAGAAATCCATGGCCGAAACACTTTCAAATTGTGTTGGAAAAACCTCCTTCAATCGGGCGAATTTCCATTCCCAAAAAGCAAGGGAACGCCCAACGTTATTCTCCCACAGGCGGCTCTGACTTTCGTGGATTCCTAACGAAACAGCTTCGCCACTGGGAAGACCATACTCGCTGTCGGGTAATCCTTGTTCGTACAGCGCATGACCACCTTCATGAATACAGCTCCATAACATTTCGTTGAAGGTCTCTTCCGAAACGCGCGTGGTTACACGGACATCTGTTGCAGAGAAATTGATGGTGAAAGGATGGCTCGAAACATCCTGCCGACCACCTTCAAAATCGTAGCCCATATCCTTCAGACCCTCAATCCCGAAATCCCACTGTTTGTCATGGTTGAAGTATTGGTCCATGAAGCTGTCGGTCACCTGTGGCTTGCTTTTGATATCATCCAACAAAGGTTTCAGGTCCTTCTTCACGCCTTCAAAAAGTGCATCCAGTTCGGCAACGGTACAATCTGGTTCAAACTCATCGCATAAAGCATCGTACGGATGTCCTTTATAACCGACAATTTCAGCTTCTTCGCGCTTGAGGTCGATCACCTTCTGCAGAAAGGGTGCGTATAGCGAGAAATCGTTCTTTTTCTTGGCTTCTTGCCAATGAAAGAACGCTTCGCTGGTGGCGCGGCTCATGGCCTCGATGAATTTGCTGTCG
>JBFHEW010000684.1:0-2010 GCA_041583955.1 Bacteroidia bacterium
ACAGCGTTGATCGAACTCATTTGGAGTAAGGAGCGCATCATGGAGGTATATCTGAATGTGATTGAAATGGGCGATGGTATTTACGGTGCACAGGCCGCCTCCAAGCATTATTTCAGAAAGGATGCCTCAAACCTTTCGAGTGCGGAAGCGGCACTTCTGGCAAGTATTCTTCCAAGTCCGAGAAGATATTCAGTGGTCAGGCCAAGCGGCTTTGTCAGAGGTCGCCAATCGTGGACCATGTCTCAAATGGCACATTGGGGCGGTAAATTGGATTACGACAACCCACCGGTTCACAAGGAAAAGAAGAAGAAAAAGAAGAAATAGCTCATGGTCAGTTACGATCCCAAAAGCTGGTTCACTATCATTTTCCAGTTCCACAAGTACGATACGTTCCGGCAGCTCTTCGCAACCATGCTGGTGCTGGCTGCCCTTACAGCTGTTTTCTGTTATGTTGAAATTGAACTGCTCAATCTGGAGTTCACCAGTACCATGGCAGTCCATTCGCTCATTGGCTTCGTTATTTCACTACTTCTTGTGTTCCGTACCAACACGGCCTATGATCGGTGGTGGGAAGGGCGTAAACAATGGGGTGCATTGGTCAATAATACCCGAAACCTTAGCATAAAACTCAGTCAGATCATTCCTCCCGATCAGGTAGAACGTAGACAGCTTTTCCGTGTGCTCATCACCAATTATGTATTTGCCATGAAAGAGCATCTGCGGAACGGTGTTCTTCCTTTCGAAATGGAATCCCATCCCGAATTCGACCTCGATAGGACCATGGAGCGCAACCACGTTCCGAATGCCATTGCACAGCAGCTTTACAACCAGTTGCTGTTATTGAAAACAGACGGATTGATTTCGGATGAACAGCAGATTACACTTGATAATGAGTTCCGTTCGTTTACCGATATCATTGGTGCGTGCGAACGCATTAAGAAAACCCCGATCCCATATTCCTACAGCGCGTTCATCAAGAAATTCATCTTCATTTATGTGATGAGCCTGCCCTTCGGAGTGGTGCGCGACTTCGGGTATTCCACCATTTTCGTGGTCGTATTCATCTTTTACATTCTGGCCAGTTTGGAGCTTATAGCTGAGGAGATAGAAGACCCGTTCGGAACAGATGCCAACGACCTCCCGACCGATTCAATTGCGCATACCATACGAGCCAATCTGCAGGAATTGTTATAGACCGAATATCGTCTGTTTGCAGTAGTTTTAAGGCAAACACTGGATATGCGGACGTTTTTTCTACTCTCGGTTTTTTCTGTGATATGCGGTTTTTCCATCGCGCAAGAAGCAAGGTCTAAGAGATTTTATCTCGAGACGGTCGGTGGTTACGGATTTCCGTTGGTGAATGATGACCTGGGTTCTTCCGATGATCTTATCGGCATTGCAGATAGGTTGGTCCGTGCCGATTCTACCATTAGCATCCGTCCGGTTCAAGGGACACAAGGCCCAGGTTGGCAGTTTTCGTTCAACATGGGCTATATGTTTCATCCCAATATTGGGGTTGAAGCGCAGATAAGCTACCTGAAAAGCAACCCGATACTCCTAGGAAGAAATGTCACTCCTACGTTCAACGCAGAGCATACCGTCATTGGTCAACGATTGGATGTTGTGCCGCAACTGGTTCTTAGTTTTCAGTTCCGCGAAAAGTGGAGTCTTTACTCTAAATCAGGAGTGATCATTCCTCTTTGGGGCAAAAGCAGCTCTGAAATAACAATTGATGATAGGGAAGGCCGCGTCATTGAAGCATTCATTGGTGTTCCAAGCCCCATTACGTTTGCCAATGTGAGGATAAAAGCATCAACCTTCGGTAAATTCTCCTACGGATTTCAAACGCGTTTGGGTGTCGGTTATTCGGTCCTCGACTGGCTAACTGTTTTCGGGGAGGTCAAATTCGTGGCGCTCACCATCCGGTCCAGAGAGGACAGGGCCGATGAGGTTAACTTGCAATTCTACAATGGTCAAACAGGTGAAAACGGCTTTGCAGTCACACAAGAT
>JBFHEW010000685.1:0-2009 GCA_041583955.1 Bacteroidia bacterium
ACACGGTTTCCATAGAAAACGGGCACTACGACATTATTTTTTACAAGAGTCAGCTCAGCGACCGCTGGTGGATGGAAGTTCCTTATCCGAGCAAGCGGGGAGAGAGGTATCAGCGACATTTCATGGTTCCATGCAGCTACGAAGATTATCAGCGGGCCTGCGAAGACAGTGTGCCAGACCGCTGGTGGCAAACTTTTCAAAAGCTGGGATGACCGATGGATCGGTGAATCACCGATATTTGCGTTGGTTTTTAGTCGATTAATTGATTTAACAGCTGGATGTTGATAGAAATATTTGTTGACTTAGCCGCCTCTTGAAAAGGGACGTCCCGATCAGGAAAAAGGAAAAAGAAGGAAATCGAACAACTTGATATGAAAAAGATTTTTACTGCATTTGCGTCTATCACATTTTTGTTCTTGGGAACAACGGTTCAAGCCCAACAGGATCCGCAGTTCACAATGAATATGTTCAATCGGCTTTATGCCAATCCGGGTTACGCAGGTAGTAACAACGGTATTTGTGCCAATGCGTTGCATCGCCAGCAGTGGGTCGGTTTTGATGGTCGTCCCATCACAACTGCCATAAACGTTGATGGAACAGTGAAGGCTTTGCATGGAGGGGTCGGTCTTTCCATTCTTTCAGATAAGCTTGGAGCGCAGTACTCCGGAGGAGTGAATGTTTCCTACGCTTTCCGTTTGGCATTGGGGCCTGGTACGTTGGGTATCGGAGTTGAAGGAGGGGTGTTGTTCAATACATTGGATGGTTCAAAGCTTGATCCGATTCAGGAGAACGACCCGAACATCGTAGCAGGAAAGTCTAACGGAGTTGCTCCAGACCTTGGTTTCGGTATCTACTATCACACAGACAAATTGTACGCTGGTATCTCTGCAAAGCACCTTATCGCTCCAACATTGGAGTTTGAGGAAGGTGGTACGTTGAGTGAATACACGGTTGCCCGTCACTACTATGCATTGGCAGGTTATACGTGGGACATTGACCCAACATGGGCACTTAATCCATCAGTTTTCTTGAAGACAGATGCAGCTTCAGTACAGTTCGATATCAACGTTCGTGCACTTTGGAAGAACATGGTTTGGGCCGGTGTTTCGTACCGTATAGATGATGCTGTTGGCATCATGGCAGGTGTTCAGATCAAGGAGTTCAGAATTGGTTACTCTTACGATGTCACTACATCCGGCATCAACAACTACAGCAGCGGAAGCCACGAGATCATGCTGGGATACTGCTATAAGCTGAAGTCGCCTATCTCGAATCAGCGTTACAGAAACGTTCGATTCCTGTAATCCCAGAACATTTTTGCAACATTTGAAAAAAAGTTTCGTTCAAGCACTGCTGATACCTGGTCAAACTGTCGATTGGGAAAAAGTTACAGGGATGTCAGTTACGAAACAGTTTATTCAATCCATGTTAACCATTATGGCGAGCCTGTTCCACGTGCTCGTTATGCCAAAAGAATCACCTATGAGAAAGCTGCTTTTTATTTCTATGGTGGCTGCTGCCTTAAGTAGCCTATCTAGCTGTGGCAAATACGGTAGAGGCCAGTTAACTGGTGTTCAGGGAAGAGAAGAGTGGTATATGGATGATCCATATGGCATGCTTTACATTCCAATGGGAAGCTACAATATGGGGCCTAGCGATCAGGATGTGCCGTATGCAATTACTGCCCAGTCCAAAACCGTGTCTGTTCAGGCATTCTATATGGACGAGACTGAGATCACGAATAATGAATATCGCCAGTTCGTTTATTGGGTTCGGGATTCAATCGCACACCTGTTGATCGGGGAAGACCATCTTTTGGAAGAAGGGGAATATGGTGAGCGCATCAACTGGGAAGAAGACATCGAGTACGATGATGAGGAGTTCATGGAGATATTGGAGGAAATGTATCTTCCAGAACATGAGCGTTTCTATCGTAGAAGAGAGATCGATACGCGTAAATTGAATTTCGAATACTTCTGGATCGACCTGAAAGAGGCAGCTAGAAAGGA
>JBFHEW010000686.1:0-2007 GCA_041583955.1 Bacteroidia bacterium
CGCTCAACCGGATCGCCCGGGGCCGACACCATGATCACAAAACCCAGAAGGGTGATAGCGATGAGTGTTGGAATAAAGACCAGAATTCTACGAAGGACGTATTTAAGCATGAATCGCTTTGCGGAAGTTCGTTAGTTAGTTGGCAGATACTGTTGGTTTTGAAGCACCGCCTCCATTCAGCAGCTTGAAGTTGCTGATGATGACCCCTGGACGCTCGAAATACATGTCGGCATTTCCGAATCGTTTGTGAATCGCAACCCTGTTGGTGGATGAGAAGAAGAACACATAAGGCTGTTCCTCATAGATCATCTCCTGTAGTTTCTTCACCATTGGGATACGCACATCCATATCAAGTACGTGCTTAACAGAATCAATAAGCGCATCGCTTTCCGCGTTTCCGAAACCTGTGAAATTGGATCCCTTCGATGCCCACGATTCGGTGTGCCAGATCTGTGTGAAATCCTCAGGTACCGATGATCCTGCCCAAGCCGCAAGCATGGCATCGAACTTATGGTTCCTGGCATTGTCGTAAAGAATGGCAAAATCCAACGGGACAATATTGCATTTGAGGCCGGCTTCGTAGAGTGCTTCAGAGATCATCTGTGCCTGATCTCTCCAAGTTACCTGCGTGGTCATATATGCAAGGTCAAAATCAAAACTGACCTTCTGGCCGTCAATCATCTTATCGCGGATGTTATCGCCATCCGTATCGACCCAGCCAGCCTCTTCCAGAAGTTTCTTGGCTCCTTCAAGATCCCGCTCAATCAGCGGAAGGTCACTATTGTACTCCTTCTTAAGCGGAGATACCGGTCCTACCATTCGCTTGTTCTTACCATTGTTCAGCACGATATTCATTTCATCAACCGAAATCAACATGGCCACAGCTCTTCGCACGCGCTTGTCGTCAAAGAATTTCTTGTGCTCCACTCCATCAGGTCTGCAATTGAATGCCATGTACGAATAGTTGTACGTGTTGGTGAATCGAGAGTGATAGTTCTCGTTGAAAGTTGGATCTTCCTGAAGCTCCAACATCTTCTTGGTAGAAAGGTACGTGGACGCATCCAACGCCTGCGTCTTGAATTCCAGTGCCTGGGAGTTAGGATCAGTATTGTTCTTGAAGATGATCTTCTCCGGATAGGCCGTTTCGTATGGGGTCGGGTTTTCCAATTTGCTTGTCCAATGGTTCTCTTTTCTGACCAATGTGTATGACTGCCCTGGCTTCCACTCTGCCCACTTGTATGGCCCCATTCCAACGAGGAATTCTGGTTTACGGCTGTATTTGGCATCATTGAATTCTGTTGCCCACGCGTTCAGATCTGCTTTCGAGTCCGAATCGAACTTCGGATCATCGAATTGTGCGAAAGTGTACTTGCGCATGGTCTTTTTAGTGTCCCAATATGATTCCTGAAGCAATGGGTAGTCTGTAAGAAACACGATATTCTGAATGTATTTCTTCTTCATCTTCATGGTGAACCTGCGCGGGTTGGATGGATCCTTGATGATGTCTTCCAGATTCTGCACGTACGGCTTTGAATGTGGATTATTCGTCAATGGACACTTATTGGCCTTGAACGTGAAGATCACATCGTCCACGGTCAGTTGGGTGCCATCGTCCCAGGTCGGTTCATCTCTCAACTCGTAGGTGAACGAAAGCTCATCTTCTGATACTTCCGGCATTGACTTGACAACATCGGGTCTTCCACCCTTCAATTCAATAAGGTCAGACCCTACCACATAATGCTGTGTGTAGTTGTTGATGAACGATCGCGTTGCCGAATTACCATTCGTAGGGTGCATATCGTCCGGTTCTCCGATAACGTGAAAAACAACCGTGTTCTCGGTAGACCAATCAGGCTTGAATTCAGTGGCATCGGGCACTTCAACGTAGGTAAGTTCACCTACTTCGGCAATCTTATCATCGCCTTTAGAAGCCGAATCGGAGGAAGAGCCGCCTCCACAAGAAGTAAGTCCTAGCATGGCACTGCCCAAGATGGCAGACCCGATCAG
>JBFHEW010000687.1:0-2004 GCA_041583955.1 Bacteroidia bacterium
GAATCGTAAATGATGTATTGCGTTCCTCTCGGTATCAACTCAAGGTCATAATCAATGGAGCTTCCGAAGATGCCAGCGATCTGCGATGGAAGGTCAATGCTGATAGGAACCATCAGGCAGTCGCGCATTACCGGTAGGTAGATGTCGGTCATCAGCTTCACACTGTCAGACATGACGAACTCCTCGGAGTATGGCGTGCAGAATTCGAGGAGGTTGTCAATTTTCCCGTTAAGGATGATCTGCTGTGAATGGGCAGTATTCAGCAGCGAACCGATCAGCAGGAGAGAAAGTAGAACTCTTTTCATGGTTATTCGGGGTTAGAGTTTTGTAATGTCGAATACAACAGAGCCGTATACCATGGCTCCGATACGTGGAGCACCGTAGGCTTCTTGTCTTTGCAAGTTATAAACATTTGAGGCACCTAAACGGAAAGTGGAATACCATTTTGGTACTTCATAACTGAGTTGTAGGTCCAGAAATGAGTAGGAAGGTACGATTCCTGTTCCGAAAGTGCTTTGCCAGAGATATTCGTCAACCCATTGGAAGTTGGCAGAGAAGCCAAGGCCTTTCCAGACCTTTCTTCCTTTGATGCCGAAGTTGATCTTATGTTCCGGAGTGTTGAAGCCTGGTATGATCGGGTCATCGAGGTCGTCATCTATCAATTTTGCCCAGTTATAGTTCACCGAAGCAGAATACTTGTCGTTGATGTAGTAAACAAGACCGATGGTGGCACCCATTGCCCGCACCTGCTGTTCGGCATTCACCGGTATCTGATACCGCGTGTACGACTCATTACTTGCCGAGTAGGAGAGAAGTTGATCCACTCCGCTCTGTTCGCCCGCCACGGCACCTTCTGGCTGCACCACGCGTATTTCTCCAATGAAGTCGGTGTACCAGTTGTAATAGTAGTTCACATCTACATACAATTTCTTGAATGCAACCCCGCGGTAACCCACCTCAACCGTTCGTACCTGCTCGGGTCTGATCTTTCTGGCCGAGAAGGTCTTGAGCCTTCCTGCTGCCACATCGTACACAGAGTCGAACCATACGCCTTCGGTCTCCACACTATCAAGGTAATTCTCAAAGTCGGTAACCGATTCCAAGGTGTAGAGGTTATCCCAACCATTGAGATTGCCGGCAATGGTAAGCGGGCCTACATCCAATCGGATGAATTGATTCTGCAGCGTAGGTGTTCGGAATGCGCTCTGACCGGAGACGCGGAAAACATGGCCTTTCAGATTGTACATGAGCGATGCACGGGGCGAGAATTGAACTGGGAAATTCTGGTTCTTATCAACCCTCACCGATGCGGTCACCTTGAACCTGTCATCGAAGAACTTCTTACTCAACTGTACAAAACCGCCCACTTCCCACAATGAGAGGTCTACGAATTTCGCATTGAGGTCGGCCGATCCGTTTGCCAAGGTATCACCCGGATTGACAAGTGTATCCGAAAAGATGGTTCCGAATGATTGCGGGTCGTAGCGTCTTACGTTGGCACCCACAAGCACATCCATCCAAGGCCAATCGAAGTTGTACTGGCCTTCCACATGCTGCAGGTTCGACCTGTCGGTGAATTTGGAACCTCTTTGCAGGTCGGAGTTGTTGATGATCTCATTGCGAAGAGAGTCGAATTTGAATGAACCAGCCGGAATCCAACCGTTCGCATCTGCCATGGCACGTGCATGCTCCTTGGCCGCTTGCACTTCGGCAGCGGTCGCATCATCATCATAATCGTCTGTCATTACCCGAAGGGTGTCGAAATAAGCGCTCAGGTACTCGCCCACATAATCTGCAATACCTTCTTTCGAAATATTGATACCTGTGAATACGATATCGTATGAGTCTCCGGCATCTTCGAATGTCGAATACGCTTTCACGCTCCAGTTTCTGCCAGTAACCTCTCCTTTTATCTGCTGAAATAGGATATTGTTGATGCTGTACCTGTTCGATGCCTGATAAATGGCCGTACCAAGTCCGAATTTGTAGGTGAGCGATGCTTCA
>JBFHEW010000688.1:0-2004 GCA_041583955.1 Bacteroidia bacterium
TTCGGATCTGATGGAGTATGTCTATGGTGCATGCATGGAACAGATCGAAGCCGGCAAACTGGTGGGCATACTCGGTGGCGACCACAGCACACCTTTCGGCCTTATGAGAGCATTGTCTGAAACGCAGGGCAGTTTCGGAATACTGCAGATAGATGCCCATGCGGATCTGCGCCATGCTTACGAAGGCTTCACTTACTCCCATGCAAGCATCATGACCAATGCCCTGACCCTCCCGAACGTATCAAAACTGGTGTCGGTTGGCGTGCGTGACCTTTGCGACCAGGAAGTGGAATCGATAGAGGCAAGCAACGGTCGCATCGTGGCTTTCTATGACGATCAATTGAAGGCGAAGGAATACAACGGGGTGAATTGGAACGCCATCTGCGAAGAGATCATCGCGGCCTTGCCTCAGAAGGTTTACATCAGTTTCGATATTGATGGTCTCGACCCCTCCCTTTGTCCGGCCACAGGCACTCCCGTACATGGCGGATTGTCGTTTGAGCAAGCCGTTTACCTCATCAGGAAAATAGTACTGTCGGGCAGAACGATCATCGGGTTCGACCTGGTGGAGGTTGCTCCGTCAGAATCTGGCTGGGACACGAACGTGGGCGCCAGAATGCTCTTCCATCTGTGCAACCTGATGGGTGCCAGTAACGGCAGAATGCCTTCGTAGCGTTGACATGTTGATGGTAGCTCACAACCGTAGATGATGGAAAACGACCGACAGGAATTATTGGAATATCTGTTGTCGTTCACCACAGAGAATAAGCGTGAGCTGATAGCATCTCGCATTCTTGAGCGGACGCGGCATCTGACCATTGTGCTGGAGGACATCTACCATTCGCAGAACGCCAATGCGGTGATCCGCACCGCAGATTGCTTCGGTATACAGGATGTACACGTGATAGAAGGACGCAATCCGTACGACCTCAACCCCCGTGTGGTGAAAGGTGCGCTCAAATGGATCGACCTCCATCGTTATGCCCACCATCAGAACAACACCGAAGCGTGCATCAACCGTTTGAAGGCCAAAGGATATGTGATGGTTGCCACCAGTCCGCACGGAAACAGCCTTCCACTCGAAGAGCTGCCTCTTGACAGGCCCTTGGCGCTCATGTTCGGTAGCGAGAAGAACGGATTGAGCCGAAATGCGCTTGACATGGCCGATCTGAACATGCACATTCCAATGTACGGTTTCACCGAAAGCCTGAACATCTCCGTTTCTGCGGCCATATGCCTGCACCATCTTACCCAACGTTTCCGTGCCACGGAAGTGAACTGGCAACTATCTCCAGAAGAGCAGCACGAACTGCATTTCCGTTGGGCGCGCACCGTACTGAAAGACCCGGATGGATTGGAGAAACGGTTCCTGAAAGAGAGGAAACGTTAAGAGACCACTGCGGTACCATCGCGCAGCATCTTCTTGTAATCGGATGGGGTATGGTCGTAGGCTTGTTTGAACAGGCTATTGAACGTGGATTTTGAGTTGAACCCGCAATCGTTGGCAATGGCCATGATGGTGAGATGGTCGTAATCCGGGTTGGCCAACCTCCTGATGACGGCCTTGAGGCGGAACTCATTCACGAACGTGAAGAAATTCTTTCCCATGTTCACGTTGAGCAGGTCGGTAAGTTCGTGCTTGGCAAGATTCACTTGGGCCGAAAGTTCGCCTAGTGTCAACTCGGGATTGAGGTACGGCCGTTCCTCGCTCATATGTATGATGAGTCGTTCGATGAGCACCTTGGCCTCCTGATCGGAGAACCGTGGTTTCACCTCCTTGCTTTCCGCTTCTTTCTTGACCACTGTCTTTTGCGAGGGTTCGTCTTCCAGGGCAGCGTATTCCGATCGGAAAAGCGAAGGCTGTCTCAATCCGAAATAGCTGATGGCATAAGCAACGGAAGTAAGCCCGATATGCGAAAGCAGGGCGGTGTCCACCACCTTTTTGAACATGATGGCATTGTATGCCCCGGCAACGATCACCACCAGTCCACTCAACGTGAACAA
>JBFHEW010000689.1:0-2002 GCA_041583955.1 Bacteroidia bacterium
AAAGGGTTTTTCCTCATTCTCGTGGAAATGCTTCAGAACGTATCTCGTCACAACCTCAACAGCATCAGCAAAGACGGTATTTTCATGATAACCGAAGATCACAACGGTTCGTACTGGACTGCGGTCGGTAACGTGGTGGATGCAGCAACCAGGGAATTGTTGATCAAGCGGATCGATGAGCTCAACGGAATGGATGAGTTGGAACTGAAGCAGGCCTACAAGAAAACACTGAGGGAGGGCTCGTTCAGCGATAAAGGAGGTGCCGGGCTGGGACTCATAGAGATTGCTCGTAAGAGTTCTGAGAAACTCAGCTATCATTTCGATGAGTTGGGTGACGGTAATTATTTCTTCACATTTAATGTCAAATTTTAAGTCATGATCGAATCGTTACGATTAGCAGCTACCGAGGATACCCCGATGATCGATTTTGATACAACCACAGGGATCTTCAAGGTAAGTGGACGCGCATTGCCAGAGGACGCACTGGAATTCTTCAAACCTATTGAGGACTGGTTGAGAGCCTATTCCGAAGACCCGTTGGATATGACCGTCATGGAAATGTCTGTCGACTATTTCAACTCCGCATCTACGCGGTACATCTTCAATATCCTCATGAGTTTGGAAGATCTGATCGATGCCGGAAAACAGGCCAAGGTGGTCTGGTATTACCGTAATGACGATGACATGATTGAGGCTAAAGGAGAGGAGTTGGAAAGTATTCTCGAAGTGCCTTTTGAAATGAAAAAGATATAACCGATGCCAAAGGGCCCGTTGCAGGATGTAAGAGTGCAGTATGCCATCTATGGCGCGCTTTTCGGGGTTACTTTTCCGATAGTGGCAACGCTTTTTGACGCCCTGATGCGCGACCTTGGCCTGAACATGGCCGGGTTGATAGAAGCGCAACGGACGCAACCTTTGCATTGGATCATTGATACAGCTCCCATTTTTCTTGGTCTGTTCTCATGCCTTGCAGGCATCAAACAGAAGGAAGTGATAGAAATGAACGAGGGCCTCGAACTGAAGGTGGAGCAGCGTACAGAAATGCTTCACGAGCAGAACGAAGAGCTGCGTGCCATACAGGATGAATTGGAAGACAGTTTGACCCGCATTTCGCAGAGCATCAATTATGCCCAGCGGATTCAGGACGCCATTGTATCCAACACGAACGAGCTACAGGCTGCATTTCCCGATTCGTTCGTCATATTCCGTCCGCGCGATGTGGTAAGTGGCGATTTTCCGTGGTACCTCAAAAAGGGCGACTACCATTATCTGGCGGCCGTTGATTGTACCGGACACGGAGTTCCAGGTGCCTTCATGTCGCTCATCGGCTATTTCCTGCTCAACCGGATCGTGAAGGAAAACGGCATTTCCGACACGCACGATATCCTCACCGAGTTACACAACGAAGTGGTGAAGGTTTTGAATCAGAGCGATGATTCTGACGTGCATGACGGAATGGACCTCGCGCTTTGTCGCATCGATACCGTAAAAAAAGAGGTGATGTACTCAGGGGCAGGGAATCCGGTCTATCATTTGAACGAAGCCGAACTCACCGAATACAAGGCCGATTACTGGAGCATTGGCGGTACCCAATACAGGAAACGTGGAAATTACAGCTCACATTCCTTTGCATACAAGGAAGGAGACATGATATCCATGTTCTCCGATGGGATAACCGATCAGTTCTCGGCTGATGGGGAGAAGAAGTTCGGGTTTAAGCGGATACGTACCCATCTCGAAAAGAACTCCTCAGAGCCAATGGCAGACGTGAAGAGTTCCTTTGAAGAAGAAATGAACCAATGGATGGGCGATGGCAAGCAACTTGACGACATGCTCATGGTCGGGGTGAGGTTGTGATGCTCACTGTAAGGATACAGGTTTCCGGAAAGGTTCGAGGGGTATGGTTCCGTAAGTACACGGTTCAAAAGGCCACAGAACTGCAGCTCTCCGGGACTGTTCAGAATCTCGAAACAGGTGAGGTGCTTATCCATGCCGCAGGAAC
>JBFHEW010000690.1:0-1993 GCA_041583955.1 Bacteroidia bacterium
GAGTTCACCATAGGATATATGGGCACCATAACCGAACAATACGATATCAGTTCGCTGTTGGAGGTCATTGCATCGGAAGGTCTTGATGTGGGTTTCCGGTTCATTGGTGATGTGCAGGCCGGATTAAGGTATCGACTGACGAAAGTTTCCGGACGATGCGATTTTACCGGATACCTCAATCACGACAAGGCCATTGAGAAAGCCGCAGCAAGCAGTATCCTCCTGTTGGTTATTCCCAAGGTTGATGGAAACAAGGGAATTCTTACAGGGAAAATGTTCGAATACCTGGCGTTGAACAGACCGATTCTGGCATTGGGTCCGGTTGATGGAGATGCGGCCAGAATCCTGAACGAGACAGGTGCCGGTAGGATGTTCGACTATGCCGATCGAGACGGAATAGCTGGGTTTCTGCAAGAAAAGATAGGCCGTTTTCAGAACGGTCAGCTGGACTCCGATGCGTCAGGTATAGCCCGCTATTCGCGTAGAGCACTTACCGAACGCCTCGCGAAGATCCTAGACAAAGACGCTTAACTCTTTTTAATGTATGCATTTCAATAAGCACTATTGAATTGCGTCCTTTGACAGGCAAATGGGCATTATCCGAAAACAGAGCATTCAGACATCTCTTCTTTCCTATCTGGGAGTTGGTCTTGGCTATGTGAATGTTGTGCTTTTATTTCCGAAATTCTTTGCACCTGAGGAGTTCGGACTCACCAGGGTATTGATTGCTGTGGTGGGTATTTCTGTGCAATTCGCACTGTTCGGGCTTACGAGTGCCATTATCCGTTTCCTTCCCAGATTCCGCGATGGTGACGAAAAGAACCACCACGGTCTTCTCGGTTGGTCGGTTTGGTGGAGCCTGTTGGGAGTTGTGGTGGTAGGAGCCGCTCTTTACGTTGCAAAGCCTTTGGTCATTGAGTTCAAGAAGGATTCATCGAGCCTGTTCATAGAATATTACGATCTGCTTTATCCACTGCTCATTTTTGAGGCGTTCTATCTGGTATTTGCCAGTTATGCCCGCGCCCTGTATCATTCTGTGGTCAATGTATTCTTCAAAGAAATACTGCTGCGGGTAACCACTACCATTCTGATATGGTTGTTCTATATCGACTGGCTGAATGTGTCGCAATTCATGTGGTTGTTCGTGTTGCAGCAAGGAATTCTCGTGGTCGGGATGGTCGTGTACTTGAAGAGGATCGGGCATTTAAGCTGGTCAGTGGATCGGGATTTCCTATCCTCTTCACTAAGGAAGGAGATGCTGCATTACCGCTCCTTCACCATGCTCACCAACGTGAGTGCCTACATGCTCATGTCGGTCGATGTGGTGATGATAAGCTATATGATAGGGCTCGACAATACAGCTTTCTATACCGTGGCATTTTACATTGTGGCATTGATAAGCATACCGCGGAATGCCGTAAGCAACATCTCGTTGCCCGTTGTTTCCGATGCATGGAAAAGCGATGACCGCGAAATGATACAGACCGTCTACTCCAAAACGGCCATTAATCAATTGCTCATAGGTGTTTTGCTGTTCGTAGGCATTTGGACCAATCAGGCAAGCATCTTCCATATTCTCCCAGAGGAATATGCAGACGGGAAGTGGGTGCTGTTCTTCGTAGGTGTGGCCAGGGTGATCGACATTGGATTCGGGGTGAATGGTGGAATCATCAGCACTTCGCCTCATTACAGGTTCGATACCTACGCCAATGTGGTGCTGTTGGTCATCACAGTCATCCTGAATATCATCTTCATCCCGCTTTACGGAATTGTGGGAGCGGCCATTGCCACCGCCATTTCGCTTATGGTATTCAACATTGGCAAGTACACTTTTTTAAAGATCATGTACGGTTTCGGTCCGTTCAGTTGGAGGACTCCGGTAACTGTGCTTCTGGGCGTGCTGGCCTATTGGCTCAGTTCTCTGATACCCACGCAGTCACATTTCATGCTTGATATTCTACTGCGTTCGGGTGTGGTGGTGCTTGTTTACCTA
>JBFHEW010000691.1:0-1992 GCA_041583955.1 Bacteroidia bacterium
CCGGCATTCAGAGGTAATTGTATTGTGAGAGGTGCAAATATACCCGAGGGATGCGAAAGACAAAGGATTCGCGGAGAAATGAGTGAACCCCTCTGGATATGGGATGGCTCGGTATAATCATTCGGTCATGGCGAAAACGCAAGACGGGAAGAAAATCGTAACGGTGAAACCGCACAAGCGTGAGCAGGGCGGCAAAACCATAACGGTGAAGCCTCATAGAAGGTCAACTCCCAACTAGGAGGAAGCCCCACTTCGGTGGGGCTTTTTTTTGGGCGTATTTCCGCACGCCCGTACGGTGGGGTTGGTTGGAGTTGCGCGAGTGATGTGGCCGGCTGATCTGGCTTGCGCTGCTACGGGCTGCGCGAGGGGTGGAAGCGGCATCCTTTTTTTCTTCTGTGGTGGCGTTGGGTATGGTGAAGGCAGCGGCAAGAAAAAAAGATATAGCGGACGACCCGACCCGATGGCGGGTGGGCATGTGGGGTGGCGAGGGACGCGCCCTAGGCGATCAGTCTTTTGTAACCGCCCTTGAAATAACTATCTTCTGTACCTCTGATGTGCCTTCGTAGATCTGTGTGATCTTGGCATCGCGCATGAGTCGTTCTACGTGGTATTCCTTTACGAAGCCGTAGCCGCCATGTATCTGAACGGCCTCTACGGTGGTTTCCATGGCCACGCGCGAAGCGAAGAGCTTTGCCATGGAGCTGGACACATCGTAGTTCATGCCTTGGTCCTTGTGCCATGCAGACTTATAGATGAGCAGTCGTGCGGCCTCTATCTCTGTGGCCATGTGGGCCAGCTTGAACTGGATGATCTGGTGCTGGTTGATGGTCTTTCCGAAGGCCTTGCGCTCCTTTGAGTAGGCAAGGGCGAGTTCGTAGGCTCCGCTGGCAATACCCAAGGCCTGCGCGGCAATACCGATGCGGCCTCCGGAGAGGGTCATCATGGCGAACTTGAATCCGAAGCCATCCTCGCCTATTCTATTCTCCTTTGGCACCTTGACATCCTGGAACATGAGGGAGTGGGTATCGGACGAGCGGATTCCGAGCTTGTCTTCCTTGGCCCCAACGGTGAAGCCGGGCATTCCTTTCTCTACGATGAGTACGTTGATGCCGCGGTGTCCTTTTTCGACATCGGTCTGTGCAATGACGAGGTAGGTGGAGGCATTCCCTCCGTTGGTGATCCAGTTCTTGGTGCCGTTGAGCAGGTAGTGGTCGCCCATATCGATGGCTGTGGTCTGCTGCGAAGTGGCATCTGACCCGGCCTCGGGTTCTGAAAGGGCAAATGCGCCTAGCTTTTCGCCTTTTGCCAATGGCACGAGGTATTTCTGTTTCTGCTCCTCTGTTCCGAATTTCTCGAGCCCCCAGTTGACGAGGGAGTTGCAGACGCTCATGCAGACCGAGGCTGAGTTATCGATCTTGGATATCTCTTCCATTGCCAACACGTAGGAAATGGTGTCCATTCCGCTACCACCGTACTTGGGGTCGACCATGAGCCCGAGGAAACCGAGCTCTCCCATCTTCTTGACCTGCTCGTGCGGGAATTCCATCTTGGTATCGCGCTCAATGACGCCTGGCAGGAGTTCGGCCTGTGCGAAATCGCGTGCGGCCTTCTGTATCATCAAATGTTCCTCGTTCAGCTCAACTTTCATCTAAAAACGTTGCTTTGGTGCGTGGCAAAAGTAGTTTAATCATCCTAAAATTCAGTAACGTTACAGACACGATTGAAAGCGGAACGAACATCGGCCATCGGAATCATGTCGGGCACCTCATTGGATGGTCTTGACCTGTGCCATGTGGTGTTTGAGCTGAAGGAGAGGTGGACGTTTGAAATAGTGGCCTCGGAATGCATCGGTTATG
Source organism: Bacteroidia bacterium (assembly GCA_041583955.1). Lineage (GTDB taxonomy): Bacteria > Bacteroidota > Bacteroidia > UBA10329 > UBA10329 > UBA10329. Next base: position 1,857 of record JBFHEW010000691.1, read on the forward strand.
ATGACCATTGGCGCTCGCAATTGAGGGGTGCGCACCTGCTTGCTGCCAATGAGTTGGATGCACTGAGCGATGCGTTCGGCATTTACACCGGTGAGCAGGTGAATGCCTTTTTGGCGAAAACAGGGCTGGAACGCCC
>JBFHEW010000692.1:0-1987 GCA_041583955.1 Bacteroidia bacterium
GCTTCAGAATGAATTGTACCGAACCGCTGCACAGATTACACACGCCATCAAACAACAAGATCGGACCAGCATCTTTCATTATCGCTGAATAACGAATCGTTTAATGCCCATTCTGTTTTCAGAACGTATATCCAATAGGTATATTCCATTCTTAAGGGACGAAAGGTCCAAGGTTTCGCGTATCATGTTGTTCGAAGATCCACTCCAGACCAGTTGGCCAAGGCCGCTGAAAACCTGTATTTGAACAGGACCGTTCAGCGCTACGTGTGGTTGTACGGTAAATGCTCCGTTGTTCGGATTGGGGTACAGGTCGAGGTCAAAACGATTGATGGCACCAAGTTCATTGATGTTGCTGGTGCTGAGACCCACCGTATCTCCTTTGTAGTATGCCAAGCCTCCTGCCAGATTGCCAATGACCATCTCTGGCAAACCATCTGCATTAAGGTCGGCAAGACACGCTGCAGAACGTTCTCCTTCGTAAGCAGGGAATGACGATACCTTATTGAAAGATGGCTTAACGGTAAGCGAGAAATTAGGCCGCTCCGTGTTGGATCCAACGTAAGCTATCTCGCAGCCCGCAAAGCTGGTGGCTGTGGCGTAGGCATTACAGTTATAGGGTAGCGTGCTGTAGCGCACATGCTGGTCATTACCCGTACTTCCGGGTCCACGGTACCAGCAGAATTCAATGATCAGATTCGATTCCCCATCCCAGACAATAGGTCCGTAAGATTGCGCGTTGAAGTCGTAAGTGGTCGGGCCTTGTGCAATATTCTCAGCCTGCATGTATCTTACTGTTTCTGTGCCATCCACAAACCCATTCAATTCGTCCAGATCGGTCAATCCCATCTTTATGTAAAACGTGCCGAACGGACTGGTACTGCTGTTCTCTGTAGCGATGGTCAAGCGTTCAATGGCACCTTGATTGAGCCCCGCGGCCGTCAATTCGCTGGCACGAATGAGGTATTGATTCCTTCCGCTTTGCGTGGAAAAACCATAAGGGGTGGTCTCGGGCCCAGCGCTTACAGTCGTTCCAGTGCCAATGGTGGCCTCTATGGGATTGGGGTCGGCAACTACTTCAGAGACCTCGTCATAGAGGTCAATTCGTCCGCTTTCCGAACCCACGAACATTTGGATCCTGCCGTCATGTTCAAACAGAAATGGGGCGCTGTAACCATCTGCCGATCCGGGTACGGTCATGTCCACGCCACCGAAGTTCGCATCGGTCAGTGTGAACACCGGAGCAGTCGAGGTGCCATCGTTGTGGTAGTAGTTCAGATTGCCATTCTTTTCACCGATCACGAGGTCAAGCAACTGGTCGCCATCCACATCGAAAAGACACGGAGTGGCGAACTGACCGGAAATATTGATGCCTTGGAATCCGGGGCCGGTGAGTGTAAAGTTGCAAGGATTGCCAGGCCCAGCGGTGTTCTCAAACAAGTGGACCGTCCCGTTCACGGCTCCAACGATCATATCATCGTCCCCATCTCCATCAATATCTCCGAACGTAGGGGCAACATTGCCGAGTCCTAGGCTCGATATGTTGGCCAGATCCCGTGTTTGCAATGTAAATGCAGGCTCGGTTGCCGTTCCTGTGTTACGGTAATACGCCAGTCGTGAAGAGAAAACTCCAGAGCTCACAAAATATCCCCTGTTGCCTACGAGTAGGTCTTTCAGGCCATCCTGATCGTAATCGAAAAACACGGGGTACGCACTTGTTCCCAATTCGATCATCTGGTCCTGTAGGAAATTGCGTTTCACAAATTCCAGGTTGAAATCGGGTGTTGTACTGGTGTTCGCATAGAGGTGTGCACTTTGATAATTGTGCCCGTTATTCTCCTGATACGGAGAGGCAACGATGTCGTCCTGCCCGTCATTGTCCACATCTACAAGGAATGCAGCCGGAAAGGTATAGATGTCAATGGCTGTTGTGTTGTCGAAATTGGCCGGAAAGGTTGCATCCTGCGAGCCGATATTGGCGGTCGTGGCA
>JBFHEW010000693.1:0-1981 GCA_041583955.1 Bacteroidia bacterium
CCAACCCAACGGCCAGACTTGCCTTCTTCTTCAGCTTTTTAGGTACAATGCGATGGTCGTAATTGAAACCGAACGTTCTGTAGGGCGCATCAACTGTGGCCCATTGGTCGCGATAGTTGGCAATGATGCGGATGTTGCCTTTGAAAACTCCCGTAAGACCGGGATTGACGAGTTGTGGTGTTTCGGTGAATTGGACGAAATGGATATCCTGTGCCAAGGAGTTCGTCACCAGCATCACCAACAGATATGTCATCACCGACCTCATCTAAGCAGGGTCACGTTTCCTTTGGAAATGACATCTCCGGCAGAAAGGATGTAGTAAACGAAAACAGCGCTGTTCATCGGTTCTCCTTTAAAGGTCCCGTCCCAGCCCTTATCGATCTCTTTCGATTCAAACACGCAATTTCCCCAACGATCATAAATGCGCATTTCGTAGTCAAAGGGTTCTGTACCGCGTGGTTTGAATACATCATTTCTGCCATCATCGTTGGGAGAGAACACGTTAGGCACAAAGATCTCCTTGGCCAATGCCGCCAACGCTATCTCGGGCGTGTCAAATGCCCAATCCGATGTTTTGAAGGAAGTGAGTTCCGGGCCCACTCCTAATTGCGGACCTTCAACAGTCCCATCGTTTTCTACCCAGAAGGACGATTCCTGATGTGCCAATGTTTCGAAGAAACCATCCGAAACCTCTTCGTAAAAGATGGTTATTGCTCCGGAGGCATCGCCTGCAGTACGGGTCAATTCGTGATAGAATATGGGGTTGACGTAAAACAATTCCTGGCTTCTTTGAACGGAATTCGGTGTCGGGCCCGGAACGTAGCGAACCTTGTATGTGTTGGTTCCTCCGCTGGGCGCAATGGTTACCGGTCGGATCTTGAAGTTGTTCTGAGTGCTGCCTACTGGAAAGAAATATTCCTGCGAAGAGTTCGTGGCACGTGCCAAACCTCCACCAGCATTTGCACTTACAAATCCTTGGTCATGAATGGCAAGTACGGTAGGAGGAGCTGGATTGATGTGTGACACCGTATTGGTAGCTGCCCGAAGCTCCCTGTCGGTCAGGTCGAGTGTTCCTGCCGTTTGTATGTTCTGAAGAAGGTACTTGATACCTCCACCGGTCAATGTGAGATCGAAGAAATTCAATTGCTGAGAACCTCTCAGAAACTGATCGTCACCGTACAACTCAAATAGGCTTTGACCTGGCAACATCTGCCCGTTATTCTCAATGTCGTTCAACACACGGAAGGTCCCAGAATTGGCTCCTCCGGCCAGCAAACCACTGTTGAGAATGTTGCCCTCTACCACCAATTCTCCCGCATTGGATAATTGCCCTGCCTGATTTTGAATACCCCCATTGGCAAAAATGACCTGACATCCCGGATTGATCCGGACATCCGTTCCCTTGTTCACTATGAACTCCGTCTGGCCGAGGGAACTCAGCGGAAGCATTAACCAGACCATATGCAACAGCCTCTTCATCAGTTCGTTCTTCTCCAAAATATGACGGCCACATTCTCTGGGCGGGTTTCCGCTGCACTGGTTCCGGTAATGGCTCCAATGACAGAAACAGTCACCGAATGACTATGGTCGGGTACGGTATGCGAATGGTCGGCTGCATTGGATGTGGCCCGAGCTTTTATCCAATGACGGTGAGCGAAAAAGTTGCTCGTATGGGAATGACTTCCATCGGGTGTGATGGTGTGGTTGTGGTTCATGCAGTTATCGTTCAATCTTCCTAGGAAATTGCCGAACGTCTCGTTGCCGTTCCACCCACTTCCACAGGTGCTACCACTATTGCCGGAGGTGATGTTCCAAGCATTGGAGCTCTGGTTGTCATCGTATGGGATCCAGATGTTACCTGAATACGGGTTCGCTCCCGAGGTAGTGCCTCCATGCGCATGGTTTCCAATGGTGCTGGATGCCCGCGAAGTATATTCTGCCGTTGTGCCGTTGGTGCCTCCCCACCAGAAAGCTCCATCAG
>JBFHEW010000694.1:0-1978 GCA_041583955.1 Bacteroidia bacterium
GTTCAGGCACCAACGACAAAGCAGGGTCCATGATCAACCTCTTACGTTGGGTTTCCCCTAGAACCATTAAGGAGAATTTCGTTCCGCCAACAGATTACCGCTATCCGTTTTTGGCCGAAAGCTAAAGAACGGTGTCGCGAGATACACCGAATCAACGGTAGGAAAAGGCGGCAACGCATAAGTCTGGTACTCCACGGATCAGGATGTTCTACACGAACAATCGGATGTTAAAAAAGTAGATGCGTTGGAACACCGATCGTTTTACCGAATCCTATCTTTACTACTATGAAAAAAATGAAACGAATAGCTACGAAGATGCTGCCCGTTCTGCGGAATAAGTTCGTTTTCACATCATTGCTCTTTCTTGTCTGGATGACCTTTTTTGACGAGAACAGCTTCATTTCCACCATTAAGAATAGGATGAAAATGGCTGAGTTGGAAGCAGAAAAGGAGCACTATCTACGGGAGATAGCAGAAAGCACTGCCGACCTGAAGCTACTGCAGAACGACAAGGAATTGCTAGAGAAATTTGCAAGAGAACGGTACCTGATGAAAAAGGAAGACGAAGAGATTTTCGTCTTTGCTGTAGAAGATTGAGCTTCTGCAGGTACTGAAACCCCTACTTTTCACCAATGGAATTACTGAAACAATTGTGCGCCATCCGAGCGGTGAGCGGTGACGAGCGGGCCATGACCGACTTCGTACTCAACTACATTGAAAAAAATCAGAACCACTGGAAAGTGACCCCAAAGGTCATTTCGGGAGATGTCTTCCACGAAAACATCATTCTGGTGTTCGGGAAAAAGCCTAGAACTGCCATTTTCGCCCATCTCGATAGCATCGGATTCACAGTACGATATGGCAAACAACTCGTAAAAGTGGGAGGTCCGGTAATTGAGAACAACATCAGGTTGGTGGGGGCCGATTCCAAAGGAGAGATCGAGTGCAAGTTGAAGGTAAGTAAGAAGCATCAGACCTTCGGATACAAATTCGAGCGGGAAATTGACAGAGGAACGAATCTCTCGTTCAAACCCGATTTCCGGGAATCGGAAGATAACGTTCAGTGCTGCTACATGGACAATCGTCTTGGCGTTTGGAACGCACTGAAGGTGGCTGAGACACTGGAGGAGGGAATCATCGTGTTCAGCACGCGCGAAGAACATGGTGGTGGCGCTGTCGGATTCCTGGGCAAATACATTCAAGAAGAATATGGCGTGAGGCAGGCGCTGATATCCGATATAACGTGGGTTACCGAAGGCGTTGTTGCCGGATCGGGAGTGGCAATTTCCATGCGTGACCGTGGCATTCCAAGAAGGACCTTTCTTGAGCGCGTTATCAACATTGCCAAAGAGACCGACATTCCATTTCAACTGGAAGTGGAAGGCTCTGGCGGCAGCGATGGACTGGAACTACAGGCATCGCCTTACCCTTGGGAATGGGTATTCGTTGGTGCGCCAGAGGATAATGTGCATTCCCCTGACGAGATCGTGCACAAAGATGACATCACCGCAATGACCTCACTGTATAAGGTTCTGATGGAAAAGCTCTAAGAGCCGAGGTAACGGTTGGCTGCATCCACAATAACCTGAGGTGCGCGCTGCGGCTTCATGGTAGCACTATCTACAAAGACCAATTGCGTTAAGGCGGTATTCAGTAATTCGCCTCTTTGGTTCCTTGTTTCATATTCGAATGTGATGCGCGACCTTGGAACTTCCCTCACCCGCGTCACAATGGTCAACACCTCATCATAGAATGCAGGCTTCTTGTAATCGATCTCGTAACGGATGACCGGCATCATGATACCCGACTCCTCCAGTTCAAGATAATTGATACCCAGCACGCGCATGGCCTCCACTCTTCCCACCTCGAAATAAGTGGCATAATTACCATAATAGACATATCCCATCCTGTCAACTTCCGAATACCGGGTTCTGATCGTTGTGCTGCTCTCAAACATGGCCGAAAAATAGAGAATTCA
>JBFHEW010000695.1:0-1976 GCA_041583955.1 Bacteroidia bacterium
ATGTCCTTTATTTCCCAGTAATTCTCTTGAGGGAAGTTATTTGTCTTAAACCGCACGATAAGGTCGCCAGCATACACTTCGGGCATTTCAAAACTGGTGGTATACGTATCGTTGTCAGCGTATTGGTCCACACCTCCATTGGGTTCGCTTACTGTGGCAATGAATTTCCATGTGTTATCGCCTTGCCAGAATGTTCCTTCGTCAATAGGAAGTACAACTTCTTCCTTTTCCATGAATTCCAGATTCCCTGTCCAATTGAAAGTGGCCGGTTGTCCTCCTGATACCTTATAGGTGATCTTAAGGCTTGTCAGCGTTGTCTCACCCGCGTTGCGAATAATTATTCTGGCGTCATCGCAAAATGGATTCGTCCTTGACCTGTATTCCCAGTCTGTTGGCGACAGCACTTCGTAGACTTCGGCATCAAGCGTGTGGTTTGCTGCTCCATACTGCAGCAAGTGCATGGCAGTGACATAGTTGCCTCCTGCCATTCCCGGATTGTTTGATGGAACCGGTGTAATGCTATAATCCAAGTTGACAGAAGAACCCGAAACGCGGTCGGTAATGATGAACTCGTTTTCCTTGACCACATCTCCAGGACACCAACCCTCTCTTGCTCCGGGCCATGTTCCTCCCTGTGGGTATACGGGGTTCTGAGCACAATCGTGTGTTTGCCAAATATGCCACGAAGCGGCCTGGCTGCCGTTCACACTCAAGTAATGCGTGTTGTCTTTCCATTCGCAGCAATGCGGATATGCTCCGTTGGCATTACTGGTGTTGTGACCGTGGCCTGTAAGTCGTGTCTTCAATTTGAAATGCTCTGCACTCGGGTGAAGGCTGACATCTGTTGGTGGCAGCGAAATATCGTTGCTCAGGTTGCCATAGGATAAAGAGGCCGATTGCCCCCACGGGCGGGTGAATTCCACCACGTCTGCCATGGGCGTTCCTTTGATCATGGCAAATTTCACATCAATCAGTTCCTGCTGGTTTCCGTTGGAAATATCCACCGAATCACGTAGCAGATGGGCGTAATCGGTTACATCGTATACCCATGTAAATCCTTGAGGACCAAGGCTTAATCCAATACCATAAGGCGTAATATACCGAGCAATCTCATAGCGGTCTATCACTTCAAAAGGTTCCTGATAATACCAAAGTGTGTCATTGTACGAAACAGAACCTGCGTTGATCTCGGTTGAATCGATAGAACCTTCCGGATGGTAGGTGTACGTATACCCTGCATAGACATTGGTACTTCCAACGGGTTGAATGCCGTTTCCGGAAACTTGGAATTCTGCAATGGTCATAGGTGTTACAGGCACTGTTGAAACAACCAACGCTGAGTCTATATGTGAGGCATAATCGCCTTGAACAAAAGTGACCAACGGTCTGTCGGAAGTGAGCGTTGCATCCAACCCGTAACCATCGTTCTTCGGTTCAATGGTCGGAGCCCCCACCAGCATGGGCGTGTTGCCGTTCCCTGACATGTCCAGAGGCTGGTAGTCAGATTGGTCAAAATCGTAATATGCTACAAGGTCAGCGTAATTCGGGTGCGAACCATCAACACGTTTATTCATCCAATAGGCAATGGTACTCTGGTCCAACTCCACTTGCCAAATCCTGAATTCGTCCATTTTGCCAAAATGAGAATTGGCGCCTGTAAATCCCTTTCCAACCACGAAGCGATCAATGACACCGATCGATCTTGTCAAAGCGGTTCCAGAGTGCCAAAGCACTCCGTTCTTGTAGATTTTCATGCTCCCGGTCGCAGCGTTCTTCGTAAATGTCCAGTGAACCCAGTTGCCTTCGTATTCAGCAGTGGTTGCCGCTTTGTTTATTCGGTCGTATCCACTTCCTTCTCCTGCGTCCCAATAAACGTTTCCATTGCTCCAAGGAAGATGTACGTTCAGCACGCGTTGATCCGATGTGTTCACAGCTTCAAAGGCCACAGAATTGGCCGGCTGTATATCAGGATTTCC
>JBFHEW010000696.1:0-1966 GCA_041583955.1 Bacteroidia bacterium
AGAATAGTTGAGCGTGTGGCGCACCGAGTAGAGACCACCTACCTCCACTCCGACTTTGAGGTTTCTCTTCGCAAGGCCCAGATAGCCATGAACAGAAAAGAACCCGGTCTTTTCGGACTCATTTCCAACACGTTCCTGCGCATCAGAAAACCGGAGCAATTGAAAAGATACGCGTATCTGGTCTATTCGTGGGCAGCACGAGAACTAAGACACCGCACGCTTCAGCTTGATTCCTAGAACTTTCAAACGCCATCCTAGAACATCAATCAAACTGCCTCCTTCCCGTATTTTCTTTCTCAGGACCTTTTCGTCAATGGCCAGTCGGAACTTCCGTTCTTTCAGTTCGTAACTGCTTTTGCTTTCGGTGTGATTGTGTCTCACATTGAATTCAGCCAACGCGTTATCAAGATCGCCCTCTGCGGCAATTTCATGCCAAAACCGGACAAAGTCATTCTCAATATCCTCTAAATGCACGGTCAGCACATTGGATTTATCTTTCAGAAACAGCCTGATGTTGGCGTTTACAGTATCGTAGTGATGCGCGCCTACAACCAGCCGATCGGTATCTGACAGGAGTTCAGGAACATTACTCAAAACCCCTTCAGTAAAGAACCGGATATTGCTGAAACTGAGATTCCATCGTTGATCCCAGCTCTCTACTACCTGAGCTTTATTACGATTCAAATGAACGTAAAAGGCGTCATCGCCATACTTCTCATCAAGTTGACCCAACATCCAACTGAGCTTATTATCAACCTCAATGTGTCCGTTGGGATAGTCAAACCGAGATGGACCTATTTCCCAAGACCGGGTTTCATGACCAGAGGAGTAATTTGATATGTGTGAGCAGGCCTGAGCAAAGGTATTGGAACCGCTTCTTCCAACAGTGAGTACGAAAACATGCTTATACCTTCGATCCATAAATCGGTACCTCCTTGGTCAATGCCAAAATTGATTAGAGCAAACTTAATCGATAGTTTTGGGCCAACGAGGAGATTCTGATTTAAAGTTGGAATGTGAATATTGTTGAACATAAAACGTATTCGCGGCCGCTTGGAATTTGACCGATACGTCTTAAAATTGATGCCATGCGTAAAGCCCTGACCCCATGATTTCGCCACTGAAAGGTAGGACCGTGCTATTCGTTTGCGGATATACTGCCATTTCGGGAGGGAACATCATGGTATTTGAGCATGCCTACCGGCTGATTCAGAAAGGCATTAAGGCGGCTATCACTTTCAGATATGTTGAAGAGGGTTTCAAGCCTGACAAGTTCCCTCATGCTGAGTCCATTGAGATAATACCTTACCGAGACCGGACAGAGTTCGATTTTGTTGTCGCCACATATTGGTCGACCGTTTATGACCTTCAAGACTTCAACGCCAAATACTACCTCTACTTCATTCAGTGTGACGAACGTTTGTTTTACGAGGATGGTGACGAGCAACGTTTCTGGGTTGAGCAGACATATGCCGTCTCTTCGCTCCAGAAGGTGGCATCAGCCAAGCTTCTGTCTGAACAGATCAGTAAAGAGTTTTCGACCGAAGCGATACATGTACCGTACGGAATTGACATTGCGAAATTCAACCCTGATGGACGGCTCACCGACAATGGAAAGGTGCGTGTATTGATAGAGGGTGCAGGAAAAGCCAAATTCAAAAGGGTGAACGATGCGTTCAGAGTGACCAGTAGAATTCCGGACATTGAAGTCTGGTACGTGACTTACGATGGCCATGTGGAACCCAACTGGAAGCCGGATAAGGTGTTTTCCAAAGTCCCGTTCAACGAAATGCCCGGCATCTACCGATCGTGCGACATTCTGCTAAAACTTTCTGAGGTGGAAAGTTTCGGTCTTCCTAATCTGGAAATGATGGCCTGTGGAGGCGCTGTCATCACTTCTGCCTTCTCTGGGCAGGAAGAATATGCCGTAAACGGAGAAAACGCCTTTGTTGTGGATATCGGAGAC
>JBFHEW010000697.1:0-1966 GCA_041583955.1 Bacteroidia bacterium
ACCGAACCAGTACCCCAGATCATGACCTTGATGCCTTGCTGCTGTGCCTGTTGAATCTGCAGCGGGGTAATGAGTGACGCATTGATGGAGATGCCGTTCAACCGATGATTCTGCACGATGGGAATGGCGATTTCGGCATCGTGCGCATAGAGGAACAGTTCGGCATTCAGTTCGGCTGTTCTGATGTGTGCCAGAAGTTCTGCCCTTTGCGATTCTACAAGGAACCGGTACTGCGGGAAGCGTAGGATGAGCGTGATGATGTCTGCACGGAAATGGGACATACGCAGGCTGTCCATGTCGTTCTCCGGTTTGAGGTCGAGCGAGAAAACCGTTCCTTCCTTCCACGGTAATGCAAGTAATGTATCGAGAGCATCTATCGGCTCAGCCTTATGGAAAACGCCATGCGAACAGGCGTAGAGTTCCGCATAGGTCTTCTCCCAAACAGGTCCAGGGCAGGCGGAGTGTAGGGGCAGTTCTTCATCGTGGTAGGCAATGAGCACCTCGTCTGCCGTGTACCTTATATCGATCTCGGTTCCTTCTATGGGGTACTCCAGCGCCTTTTGCACCGAGGTCCTTGAATTGAGCGTGTACGGAGAACGGACGCCCATTCCGCCATGACCGAGTATGATGGGTTGCTTCTCGAGCGAAACGGAACGGTGCACGTATTTCCACACCACCAGACCAGCGATGAACAGAAAGGCGACAATGAAAGGAATGCGCTTCTTCAAGTTACTGCTTGATCACTTTCCGGTTGAACACCTGACCGTTGGATGAATAGGCATTGAGAAAGTACGTGCCAGCTGGGAGAAATGCACCACTGAAGGACAATCTGTTCTTGCCGGCCTTGACACGGTCTTCCATCATCAACCTCACCAAACGACCGTTGGCATCTACCAGTTCGAGTCTGAGCAAGAGACTTTCCTGCATCTCGAAGACCACTACCAACTGATCGCTAAACGGGTTCGGATATACATTGGAACGGTCGGCAACGAGCTGGTTCTCTGCAATGCCGGTGGTCACATCGGGCGAACTCAACTGACTCAACCACGTGCCATGACCTCCACTGACGGAACCGAACGAACCAACGGCCCACACCACTCCGGGCTCGTTGTACCATCGTTGCGTGCCCGAATAATCGCCCCAACGTTCGAGCGTATCCTGCATGACGTTGACGAATCGGAGTCCGGTCTTCACCTCCACCCTATCCGATGCTTCGAGCTGTCCGTTCACGTGAATGGCGCTGAAACCTGCAAAAACGGTTTCGCTGCTATGGTTGAATGAAATGATGGATTGTTCGTCACCCTCATCCAACCCGCTCCACGAAATGTTGGGGTAGCCGTAGTACAGGTCTGGATTGCTGAAAACCGTGCTCACCACCGAGGGATTGCTGCCTTCGTGCCCATCGATCACACCATAGTAAATGGCAGAGGTACCCGTATTCGGGTCGGTGCAACTTTGCACGAAATGAAGTCTATTGTTGAGCGTATAACCTCCCAACACACGGTTATCGTTGGTGTCGAACCAATTGTTTCCCTGCTGCCTGGCGGCCACCGGAAGCACGTAAGGCACATCGGCCCGTATGGTTCTGACCAATAGTTCGGCACTCGGGTCGGTAACACGACCGGTTACCTCCATCAGGAAAAGAGTATCGTTCTCCAGATCCGTATTCCGGTTAGAAAGCAGAAACATGTTCTCGCCCTGCGGAGTGGCTCCGTGCTGAATAGGCGTGATATTGAAAATCTCCTTGTTGCCGGGAAGAATATCGTGGTAATACCTGGTGACAAGGTCGAACCCGATGTAGCCTTCCTTGAGACCAATCTGCCACAGGCACGACTCCACAAAGCCCGAATTATTGGAAGAACCGTTGGTGAAGGTGTTGATACCTATATACAGGTCCTTGCCGGAGATGCCCACCACGGGATAATCGGACCAGGTCTCGTTCTCCAACGGATTGCCGGGTAACGCA
>JBFHEW010000698.1:0-1955 GCA_041583955.1 Bacteroidia bacterium
ATTGCAGGGGTTACGAATAAGGGAAGGAATGTGTTCGGTATGATGCCTCACCCAGAACGTGCAGCAGACGAAAACCTTGGTAATCTGGACGGAAAGGCTCTGTTCGAATCGATATTGGCAGCCGTTTCGGCTTAAGGAATGTGAAGCGGTTAATCGCTTCAGGATATATGTTAAAAAAGAAAGGCTCACCGATCCGGTGAGCCTTTTTGTTTTCAAGCTAGAATGTTGATCAGACAACTTTCACGTTGACTGCGTTCAAACCTTTTCGGCCTTCTTTCAGTTCAAACTCTACATTGTCATCCTCACGAATCTCGTCAATCAATCCAGAGACGTGGACAAAGTATTCTGTTTTTGTTTCCTGGTCAATAATGAAACCAAAACCTTTAGAGTCATTAAAGAACTTTACTGTACCTTTTTTCATTGTAAAAAATAAATAATTGAATAAGTGGCAAATGTAGTGTTAATTATTTGACACTTATCGGCCCGAAAGAATTGATCTTGAGTGTAACAAGTCGATGGAAGTTGAGGACAGGCAGTTGGTGGTTGCATGCTGAACTCTTTTGCGGCTACGTTTGTCAATGCCTTGTGCAGCACTGGTTGCACGCTTACACGTCCTTCTTCACTTGGCTGGGCGATATGCCATAATCCTCTGTGAAACATTTGGTGAAATAGGCCGGGCTACTGTATCCTACACGATAGGCGATCTCGGAAACGGTTCCCACCTTGTTCTGTAGTAGTTGATAGGCGTGTTCCAACCGATAGTTACGCACGAACCTACTGGCGCTCACACCTGTAAGGGCAATGAGTTTACGGTGTAGCTGGGCTCGGCTCATACCGACCTGCTTGCTCAGTTCCTCCACACTGAAATGCTCATCATCCAAATGCGCATCCACAACACCTTTAACCCTCATCAGGAACTTCTCTTCCATGGAAGGCTCGCTCGGAACTTCGGGCTTCACTTTTAGCGAACGCGAATATTTCTCCTTCAGCTTTTTTCTGTTCTCGATCAGGTTTCTGATACGCGCATGCAACTCTTCAGAACTGAATGGTTTTGGCACGTATGCATCTGCCCCGGTTTCCAGCCCCGTTATCCGGTTCTCCACTCCTGCCTTGGCAGTTAACAGCACGATGGGGATGTGACTGGTCTTGTCCTGCTTTTTAAGCAGTTTGGTCACCTCAAAGCCATCCTTTCCGGGCATCATCACATCGCAGATGATCACATCAGGAATGATCTCTGTGGCCTTTTCAATGCCTGATTCGCCATCTGGGGCTTCAAAAACCCTGAACTTGGGCTCAAGCGTCAGCCGTAGGAAACTCCTTATATCATCATTGTCTTCAATTACAAGCACGATATTCTGAGCGCTGACCTCTTCTTCAGTAAGGTGCTGTTGCACGGGCGTGAATTCCACTGGCAATTCCAATTCAGGGTCAATGGGTTCGAGCGCAGGGATCTCAATGTCTGATTTTGCCTTGACCGAGCGATGGGCCAATGGCAGTAGGATGACTATTTCCGTGCCTATTCCGGCAATGCTTTTAAGCTCAATATGCCCTTCATGAAGGTCAACGAGGTCTTTTACCAACGCAAGGCCGATACCTGTTCCTTTGTTCTTACGCCAACGCGAGTTCTCAGATTGGTAGAAACGGTCGAACACCTTGTCGACCTGATCTTCCACTATTCCGATGCCTGTGTCCTGTACCACAAGTTTGCAGTAATCGGTTCCGTCTTTCTGTGCGAGACCGACCCGAAGGCTTACTTCGCCACTGTCGGTGAATTTGAACGCGTTGGAGAGGAGGTTGAAGAAAATGAGCTCGATCTTGTCGGGGTCGAAATCCATATTGATATCCTCTTCATCTGCATGGAATTTGAGTCCAACGCCTTTTCTCAATGAAAGGGAAATGAATGAACGGTGGATCTCGTTCACAAACGGAACGATATTGCCTCGCCTCAGGTCCAG
>JBFHEW010000699.1:0-1954 GCA_041583955.1 Bacteroidia bacterium
CTTGAATGCCAATGCGTTACCACAACCGGAAGCGGACAAAGCCTATAACTGGGCCATTGTTGCCAATGCGGCATCGGCTCAAATGATGAGACTGATGTTCGATCTTCATCTTTCTGAGCAGAATCTGGCCAAGATAGATGCTATGGAAGATTACAATTACAGTCAGATGTATGCCCAGTATCCTTTGCCTGTTGCAGAGCGCTCGGTTGCGCTCGGAAAGTCTATCGCAGAGGCGTTGTATCAGTTTTCGATGTCAGATGGTGGTCACCAGAGTTATCTGGATGCGTTCCAATTACCGTTTGAGCTTCCTGTTGGAGAGCATTGCTGGATCCCTACCGGACCTGTTGTTCATCCTATAAGCCCATATTGGGGACAGTGCCGTCCCTTTTTGTCTGAGAATGTATTGAACACGCAACCAGTGCCTCCGATACCATTCTCAACCGATCCCAATTCTGAGTTCTACGCGGCAGCTCTTGAGGTCTATGATCAGGTGAACTCCAATTTAGAAGAGCATCGTGAAATTGCACGATTCTGGGCAGACGATCCGTTTCAGACATGCACTCCTGCAGGACACACTTTCAATATCCTGTCGCAATTGTTAGAGGAGGATAATGCCACACTTGCGAAAACAGCAGTTGCCTACGCCCAGCTTGGAATTGCCGAAAACGATGCATTCATTTCTTGCTGGAAGAGTAAGTACTATTTTGACCTTATCCGTCCCGTATCTTACATCCGTCAGAACATCGACCCCAACTTCAATACCGTAATCGGAACGCCACCGTTTCCGGCCTACACATCCGGACACTCCTGCGAGATCGGAGTTGGCGAAATGGTATTCACTGAACTGTTCACGAACGGTGACGGCAATTATGAACTTTCCGATAGAACGGGACTTCAATATGGTTTCGGGATACGTCATTATTCCAATTTCGCAGACATGTCTCTCGAATGCGCCAACTCCCGTTTCTATGGCGGTATCCATTATCAGATGGATAATGTAGAAGGTTTGAAAACAGGCCGGTACATAGGAAGGAATGTAATTGAACAGATCGTATGGCCACGAGTGAACTAAGGAAGCTGGTTGCGTTTCTTTTTGCGACTTTGACGGTTGCATGCGAAAGTGCCCCATCAACAGAGAAAGTGATTGATCCTGTAGTGATGATGGCCGACCTTCATTGCGAGGCCGTATCGTTGCGTAAAGCCCGTTTTGAGCTTGCTGATAAGATGCGGGCCTTGGAAGACTCGTTGATGCAGCCGGCTGCATCGGACAGCACAAAACGCTTACTGCAACAAACGTTGAACGATATGGAGCCCTACAAGGATAGTATCGTAAGTGGTAGTCTGGAACTGGCCAAGGTCATCAAATTCAAGCTTGATTCAATCATCGAGTTGGAGCTTACGGATCAGGAGCAACGTGCCGCGTTTGACGCCAAACTTACTGCAGAACTGGGGAAACGCGGCTGTCAGTAAAAGCGCGATGTACTTACGCGCAGTCCGTTACTTTTGCAGTAATGAGAAATGCCTATATCATTGTCTTGCTGTTATTCTTGGCAGCGTGTTCTACGGATGTGAGAAAAGAAGCGACAGGCTTCACACAAGGAACAACATACTCCGTCATTTATTATAACGATGGTACGGACCTCCAGTATCAGATCGATAGCCTGCTCTTGGCGTTTGACCGTGTTCTTTCCACCTATCAGGAGAGTAGCTACATCAGTAAATGGAACAGGAACGAACATATTCCGCTGGAGCAACCACAGCTGTTCAAAGATGTGGTGAAACGCGCCATCGAGATCAACGGAATCTCCGATGGGGCATTTGACATCACAGTATCGCCATTGATGAAATTCTGGTTTGAAAATGATTGGAAGGTGAGCATGCTTGATTCAGTCCGGGTAGACAGCCTCATGAGCTTCGTGGGAATGGAATATGTGGTTTCTGACGGTAAGGATTA
>JBFHEW010000700.1:0-1952 GCA_041583955.1 Bacteroidia bacterium
CGAAACAGTACGTGGCAGGATTTTTCGGTAGAAGTAGGGCAATACGGAACGCTCAACATGGATCTGAGTCAATGGTCTTTGGGAGACCCTACCGTGAAAGGTTGGTTGGAAACCACTGGTCAGGAAGTGGTTACGGTGAATCGTTCAAATGCAGCCGTACCAGAGGGCGATACAGCCTATTTCGATATCGGTTTGAATGGAGCTACAGACAACATCACCATTAAGTTGAGGGTGATAGGTGTTGCCGGTGCAACGGAGTTGGCTTACTCCGTAGAGGGGAACGGATTCTCTGAACCGTGGTACACTGATGGGAACTTCCACGAAGTTCAGACCACCTTGGCCGGGAAATCTGTGGTCATAAAATTCAAGCCTGATAATGACGATACGAATCTGGAGCGTAATATCCGTTTTGCCATACACGATCTGCCCGTATATGAGATCGACCAGGCGGATTTTGAGAATCCCAACGTGCTTAACGTGATGTTCTATAATGTTCAGATGATCTCATTCGGGGTATCAGGAATGCCTCAGGCTAACGAACGGGGCGCATTGCTGCCGGCTCAGATTTCGCCTTATCAGGATGTGGTATCGTTCTGCGAAGCATTTGATGATTCTCCTCGGATCAATCATCTCATTCCGGCAATGGAAGCGGCCGGCTTCCCGTATCGCACAACCATTCTCAATCAGCCAACCGGTATCATACCTTTTCCGGTCAATGGGGGTGTCATCACCTTCAGTCGGTGGCCCATTGAGATGGAGGATGAGATCGATTTTTCCCTTTGCGGTCAGGCCTCGTCTGACTGTTTGGCCAATAAAGGGGTGAAATATGCCAGAATCAATAAACTCGGAAAACGCTATCACGTGTTCGGTACACACATGGATGCTGGCGGTGCAGCTGATGACCTTTTGGCCAAGAGACAGTCCTACAGGGAGCTGAGGGAGTTCATTGCCGACCTGAACATTCCGCAAAGTGAACCGGTGATCTACGGAGGTGACTTCAACACATCACCGAACCATGGCGACCTCTACACCGATATGTTGGATAGCTTGGCAACCATACGTCCTCTGCATACAGGGTTCTACGAATCCAATTTCAGCGATGAGTTCGGTAGGATCATTGACCATGCGTGGGGCGATAAAGGCTATCTTCTTCCTACCGACATTACCAATGAGATCATCACCATACGAAGTCTTAACCCGGTGCTTTGGGATCTTTCCGAGTTCAGCGATCATCGCTGTGTGCTCGGTAGATTCAGTTATCCGGATATTTCGAAAGTTGGTGGCGATACGCTCATCTGCCCGGGAGAGAACCTTACACTTGCTGTAAACACCACGTTTCCTGTATCCTATCAGTGGTTTAAAGATGGCGTTGAGTTGAGTGGCGAGAATGGATCGGAGTTGCTTTTCATCGATGCGTTGGAGTCGCAATCAGGTAATTACACATGCGTGGTCGGTTATGAGATGACCTACGGAGACTGGGGCGATTCGCTCACCACGCTTCTGTATCCGAACGGCCCCGAACTGGTAGAGGCTCAATTGAACTTTGAGTTCGGGGAGATAGTGATTGATGAAGTGCTCTGTCAAGTGGGAGTAGAGGACCTGGAGGTTCGGGTTCCGTTCGTTGACCCGAATCCTACCAATGGCACTGTTCGGATCTCTTTACCTGGAAACGGATCCGAAGCCACATTCAACCTGTACTCAATGACCGGGAAGTTGGTGTATTCGGTACGATTGAATACTGCAATCAGTACACAGTACATATCCGATCTGAGTCCAGGGGTTTATGTTTCAGAACTGCAAATGGGTTCAAGCTCAAGTCATCAACGATTGGTTGTTTATTGAATTCTGAATAACATGTTGATTTTAGACGTTGCACAGGGTACCTTCACCCCGCTAGTTTGAAACCATGCTATTAGAGATAACCAATCTTCCCCGTCCCGTGATATATGCCA
>JBFHEW010000701.1:0-1952 GCA_041583955.1 Bacteroidia bacterium
GCGAACACAACGGTCTTGATAAGCGCATAGGTGATGTAAAATGGCTGAAACCAATACTGAATGCCGTAGATGAACGTACTGCCGGAAACCTCTCCCGTGAGGATGCCCGCCATGTATCCTCCTAGCAAACCGAGTATCATGCTGATGATCACAATGAACGGATTGCAGATGATGGCAGCGATCATTTTAGGACCGACCAGGAAGTTGGTAGAGTTCACGCCCATGATGTCAAGTGCATCTATCTGATCGGTTACCCGCATGGTACCTATCTCTCCCGCAATGCTGGAACCGACCTTACCCGCCAGAATGATGCTGATGATGGTAGGCGAGAACTCAAGAATTAGCGAATCCCGAACACCCAGACCCACCGTGTAAAGCGGAATGAGCGGGCTGTCTATGTTGTAAGCAAGCTGAATGGTGAGCACCGCTCCCATGAAACCGCTCACAATGGCCACAAGCCCAAGCGATGCATAGCCCAAGTTCTGAACCTCTTCGAAAATACGTTGGCGGTAAATGCGCCATTTTTCCGGTCGCCTGAATACGCGGCTCATCCAGAGTACGTATTGCCCAATGTGAAAGAATAAGCCCATGTAGTTGCGGCTAAAATTAGCCATTCTGCCTACACCGGAAAATATCCTTCGGGTTTCGATGTTGAAACTTGGTTTACCTTTGTAGCCAATGAAACTGCAGCACATCCTATTCGGCCTGTTCATTCTGGTGGCCCTGAGTGCCTGCTCGAGCAGAAAACGAGGCAAGGGCTGCGACTGCCCTACGTTCGGGGAGGTTGAAACGCGTGTCACCCCTCAAACAGCCACTACCCTAATTAGGGTATAAGTGGTCCACAGCTTCTGAATACACACGTTTTGTACGTACTTTCGGTTTGAATTTAGAATCATTCTTAATTACGTGACAGCAAAAGACCTTTTACCCGGACAGCAAGCCACCGTATCATCCTTCTCGGATGCGCGGTTAGCCATGCATTTGGCAGAGCGAGGTGTTGTTGCGGGCGAAAGACTACGCGTTGAGCGGATTGCTCCGATGGGCGGACCTATTGCCATCAGAGTATCGGATCACGTGCTTTGCCTCCGAAAGACAGAGGCTTCCACCATTCTTGTTCAGCCAGATACCATCTGAGCAAACACCATTCTTACGGATGAAGCAAAGGAAAGAGACGCTCAAAGTCGCCTTAATTGGCAACCCTAACAGCGGCAAAACCTCCCTTTTCAACAAGCTTACGGGTCTTCATCAGAAAGTAGGGAACTTCCCGGGCATCACGGTAGAGAAAAAGTCGGGGCGATTCAATCTGAATGACCGCAAGGTGGATCTGGTCGACCTACCTGGCACCTACAGTCTTCAACCACGTTCTGCGGATGAAGAAGTGGCCGCCAATGCCATTCTTGATTCGGAAAACTCCGAACATCCCGACCTTGTTCTGATCGTAGTGGATGCTTCGCATCTGAAAACAAGCCTTTACCTGGCCTTACAGGTGCTTGAAAAGCAGATACCGGCCATATTGGTGCTGAACATGGCCGACCAATTGCAACGGCTCACTTCGCAGCTCGATCTTTCCACTCTGTCAGCCGCCCTCAATGTTCCGGTGGTCAAAACCAACGCGCGCGAGGGAAAAGGCATCAACCAACTGAAAGAGGCCATTTCCGATCACTCTTTGCAACCGTCAGCCATTACATGGGATGTAACGGTTGAGAAGCATCGGATCATTAAAGACATCCTCGAAAAAGCAAACGGTCATGGCTCGGTAACGGCACATGCCATCACCGACAAACTTGACGACATTCTGACCCACCGCATTTTCGGCATCGTGTTCTTCTTGGCGTTGATGGGGCTCATGTTCCAAGGGATCTATTCGTGGTCGGCCTACCCGATGGAACTCATTGAGACCCTTTTCGGTACTGCCAGTGCCTTTTTTACCGCAACGCTACCCGATTCTTTCC
>JBFHEW010000702.1:0-1950 GCA_041583955.1 Bacteroidia bacterium
ACCGACAAGGAACTGAAAACTGAGTCCATCGAAACCCGTATTGGCCACAATGATGGCGTTAAGGCCTGTAATGTCCCCGATCAGGTCGCGCAGGATCCAATTGCCCATGTAAACAAAGGCGGTAAAGACGAGTAGCATAGCGCCCACATTAACGGCCAGTTTCACACCATCCGAAGTTCCATTTGCCACGGCTTCCAGCACGTTGGCGCCCATTTTATCCTTGCTGATCTCCATGCTCTCGTTGAATTTCTCCTTTTCAGGAACGAGCAGTTTGGCAGCTACTACTGCAGCAGGGGCCGACATCACCGAAGCAGCGAGCAGGTGTTTTGCAAACAGGATCTGCTGGGCAGGGTCTTCGCCTCCAAGAAAACCGATGTACGCAGCCAACACGCCACCTGCAATGGTTGCCATGCCGCCCGTCATGAGGCACATGATCTCGCTCTTGGTCATTTTGTCCAAGTATGGTTTTATAAGGAAGGGCGATTCTGTCTGACCGAGAAAGATATTGCCGGCTGCGGCAAGACTCTCGGCACCCGATAGGTTCATGGTCTTCTTCATGATCCACGCGAAAACGTAGACTACTTTCTGAAGCAGTCCGATGTAATAGAGCAGGCTGGTAAGCGCAGAAAAGAAGACAATGGTGGGTAGTATTCTGAACGCAAAGCTGATAACGGCCACTTCTGAACTTCCCGTGATGAAGGAAGAGAAGAGGAAATCCGTCCCGAAGTCAGTAAAGGAAATGACCTTGACAAAACCTTGGCCTACCACATCGAAACCGGTTGCGATCCATTTCACCTTGAGGATGGCGATTGCCAATACGAGTTGAATGATGAGGCCGATGCCGATCAATTTCCAATTGATGGCTCTTCTATCCTGACTGAAAGCGAAGCCGATACCGACCAGTACCAACATGCCAAGCATGCCACGGGCTATGCCCAAGAACGAGACACCTGCATCCAAGAGTGGTATGGTCAACATGAAATGAGAGAGAGAATGTATCATCCTGAAGGTCGTTTGCTCAACCTTTCAAGGATAAGGAATTATTTCTTGCGTCTGTTCAATTCATCACGAATGAGGGATGCCTCTTCGTAATTCTCGTTTGCCAGCGCGGCATTGAGCGATTCCTGGAGCTCCTCTTCGGTCAATTGAGAGAAGCCTCCACCTCCAGAAGGTGCGTCTGTATCTTCTATAGGTATAGACCGTGTTCCGAGACCTTTGTCGTCTTTTTCAAAGGCAGCCGCACTGAGAATGAACTCATGGGTGTAAATGGCGCACTTGAAACGTACAGCCAATGCGATGGCATCGGATGGGCGGCAATCGATCTCTACCTCGTTCTTTCCGTCATTGCAGACGATTTTTCCGTAGAAGACACCATCTACGAAATTGTAGATGATGACTTCTAGGATATCAATATTGAAAGACTGTGCGAATGAGCGGAACAGATCGTGGGTCAATGGTCGGCTGGGACTCATGTTCTCCAGCTCAATGGCAATGGCCTGAGCTTCGGAGCCACCGATGATGATGGGCAATCTGCGCGAACCACCCTCTTCTTCCAACACAAGTGCGTAAGCACCTGTTTGGGTCTGGCTGTACTGCAGCCCGTATATGCCCATTTTGATCTTATCCATACGCTAATCCGCTAAAGCGGAACCGAAGTTGGTTTATCCGTTTGCAGCCTTGAATTTACGAAATGCTTCGTTGAGTCGTGGAACAACCTCGAACGCATCTCCAACAACACCGTAGTCGGCTGCTTTGAAGAATGGTGCTTCCGGATCTTTGTTGATCACAACGATGACCTTGCTACCGTTGACACCCGCCAAATGCTGGATGGCTCCGGAAATACCGATGGCGATGTACAGGTTAGGGCGGATGGCAACGCCAGTCTGTCCTACGTGCTCGTGGTGAGGTCTCCAACCGATATCGGCCACCGGACGCGAACAAGCAGTGGTA